>WGAH01000572.1 GCA_015489145.1 Deltaproteobacteria bacterium | reverse complement strand
CCCCGAAGACCACGCCCTCGGGATCGCCGTCGCTGGTCCAGGTCAGCTCGCCGGCATCGGAGGCCTCCCAGCGTCCCCCCTCGACGCCCACGACCCCCCAGGTCACCGCCGCGGCGGAGTCCACCCGGGCCAGCACCCGCGCGCCGGCGGGCAGCCCCGTCACCCGGGCGTAGATGGCCCCGGTCTCGTAGGGGCCCACCTCGGGGACCACGCTGCGCGGCAGGTCGGCGGCGTCGAGCTCGGCCTCCATCGGCACCGCCAGCGCCGCGTCGTCCATGCCCTCGACCGCCCAGTCCGGCGCGCGGTCGGTGCCGATCCAGACCCGCTGGGCCGAGAAGTCGAGGATCGCCTCCCGCCAGCTCCCACCGGCGAGCGCGCCGTAGGAATCGAGGACGTCCGGCTCGTTGGGGAGCTCCTCCTGCACGAGCCCCCACCACAGCGCGGCGCCGCCCTCCCCCTGCCCGTCGCCCCAGCTTCCGTCGAGGTGCCGCACCCAGATCTCGGCGCCGTACTCGTAGTAGGACCACAGCCCGTAGTCGTCCCACAGCATGTAGCCGTCGCCGAGCACGCCCATCCACGGGGTCGCCTGGAAGTCGCCCCAGATCGCGGGCCAGGTGGGGCCGTCGGGGTCGGTCCAGAGCTGGGCGGCCGAGGCCACGCCCTCCCAGACGATGTAGGTGGGCTCGACGTAGTCGGTGGCGTACTGGGTGACGTGGTTGAACTCGTGAATCGTCGTGCTGAACAGCTCCTCGTCGGAGTAGCCGAAGTCCAGGGCGATGTAGGCGTGGCAACCCATGCGGCCGTCGGCCGGGTCCTCGTCGACGCCGGGGCCGTAGGTGTAGGCGCCGCCCTCGGTGAAGTCGTCGGTGAGGTAGACGTCGAGGATGCCGTCCTCGTCGGGCATGGGCTCGGCGAAGCCGATGTCGTCCACCTGCGCCTGCCAGGCCTGGGCCACCGCCTCGAGCACCGTGGCGCAGCGGTCGGCGTCCTCCTCGCGCTCCCAGTGGCAGCGCGCGGGCACCACCTCGCTGTCGACGGAGCCGATGGAGGTCGGCCGCCAGCCGTCGCGCACCTCCCCGGGGGGCGGCGGCGCGGCGAAGCTGAGCGCGTGCAGGCGGGCGAGCAGGACGGTCTGGCAGATCACAGGGCGTTCCCCTGAGCGGCCCGGAGGAGCTCCGGGTACCGCTCGTCGGCGGTCTGGACGAGGTGCCGGAGCACCGTCTCGAAGGTCCGGTAGCCCAACCCGTCGTCGAAGTTCAGCTCGACCGAGAAGATCACCTGCCCCGACCGGGGTTCGAGCTGGAACTTGCCCAGCAGCAGCTCGTAGTTGAGGGTGGCCATCCGGGTGAGGAGCAGCACCATCGCGCCGGGAGAAACGGCCTCGTCGATGTCGAGGTAGTCCGTGACCGCCATGTAGACGACCTTTTCGCGGGGGAAGACCTGGACCGCCAGGTTGAAGCTCGCCTGGTCGCCCTCGACCGGCGCGAGGAACACCCCCGCCGTCGTCTCCGACTCCCGCACCTGGAGCCCGGCGCGTTCGAGGTAGGCCCGCACCACGGCGGCGTCGACGTCGATGGCGAAGTCGTCGGAGGGCCGGGCGCGGCACTCGGCGAGGCGGCGCTGGAGATCGTCGTTCTCGGCCGCGAGCACGCGGTTCTCGACCCGCAGCACCCGCCGGCTCGCGCACCCGGCCCCGGCGCTCAGGGCCGCGAGGAGGGCCAACAGGCGGCCGGGGCGCACGGCGCTCACCGCTCGGGGATGGCGATGGGCCAGGTGAGGTCGAAGTAGTCGAAGCCCTCCCGGAGCTTCTGCAGGACCTTCTGGCTCTGGTCGGAGTGCATGGTCAGGGTCTCGACGGCGTCGTCGATCTCCTGGTCGGTGGGCAGCACGTCGGCGGGGTTCACCCCGGCCTTGCGCGCCTCGCGGTCGAGCACGTCGGTCATGCGCTCGAAGAAGGTCCGCATCTCCTCGCGGTAGGCATCGTCGTCGGTGGTGGTGGCCCGCGTCCCGTCGTCGAGGCTCACCCCCGCGACCTCCGCCGGCTCGGCCAGCACCACCGCGAACAGCAACCAGGCCGTCGCCGCGTTGGCCGCCAGCAGCACGGCCCCCAGTCCCAGGAGCAGGCGGAGCCTGCGCTCCAGCCGTTCGATCCGCTGCGTGAGTTCCTTCATCGCACCCATCGTAACCCCACCCCCGGCCCACCGCGCCCCACGAGCCGGATCCCGGGCGCCGGCGGGCCGATCCGCGCCCCGCCGCGGGTTGACTGGACCGGGGCGGTCGAGTACCACCCTCACGGCTTCCCCCTCCACCACGCGCGTCCCGGCGCCGGCCCCCTCCACGGCCGCGCCCGGCGCCCCCCCGCCAGGGAGTTCGTCGATGCTGTCCACGCTCACCCTCACCGCCTTCCTGCTCGCGGCGCCGCCGGCGCGCGCGGGCGACTGCCAGCCGGATCAGCTCTCCCACGACCTCATGGAGGCCGCTCCGGTGCAGCGCGCCCGCCTGTTCCTCCAGCTCGCCGGCTGCGACGAGGAGGCCGCCCGCGCCATCGCCCCGGAGGCCGTCCCCACCTTCCTGGCCGACGAGGACGGCTACGCCGCCGCCGTGCGGGCCCTCGAGCTCGGCGTGACCGAGCCGGTCACCGCCTGGATCGCGGGCCTGCAGTCCGACGAGCGGGCGCACGCCATCGAGGCGGTGGGCAAGGCCTGCGACCAGAGCGAGGCCGTCCAGGGCTACATCAAGAACCGCGCCCGCTCGATGGGCGAGGACTTCTGGACCGAGCGCTGGTACCGCACCATCGCCGACTGCCACGTCCCGCTGCTCCAGGACATCCTCTGGCGCAAGCTCGCCAACGGACCCGACCCGCGCAACCGCACCCTGTTCAGCGGCGTGCTCGAGGCCTACGCCCGCAGCGCCGGCGGCGCGGCGATTCCGAAGCTCGAGGAACTCGCCACCAAGGTCGACGACGCCGAGGCCCAGACCTACATCGTCATGTCGTTCGCCGACGCCGCCCGGGTCGGCTCGGTGGAGGGTCCCGATCCCAAGGCGGTGCAGGCGGCGATCCAGGCGATTCAGCGCATCGCCCCGAAGCTCCAGACCAAGGCGGTCGAGCAGGCCCGCCTCACGCTCCTGGCCCTCGGCGACGAGCGCGCCTCGGACGAGCTGGTGGCGGTCCGCTACAAGGATCGCCTGCGGGAGGACGGCTCGCTCATGTGGGGCGTGGTGGCGGTCGAGAACGCCACCTGCCGCAACGGCAAGAAGAAGCAGCGCGTCCACGTCGCGGCGGTCTCCGACCCCGGCCAGACCTGGCCGGACCAGGTCCAGGAGAAGGTCGAGTTCAGCGTGAAGAACTCCTGGGAACTCGACCTCGCCCGCGCCTGCAAGGGCACCGAGGAGGTCCAGGTCCTGGTGCCGGCGGAGCCCTTCGCCGACAAGGCCGCCTGGAAGGCCTGGGTCGACGAGACGCTCCGGTCGGTGACCCAGGAGGGCGTCAAGCAGAGCCGCGTCGACCACGACCCGCTGGCGCTGTAGCCCCTCAGCCGAGCAGGCGCTCCAGCACCGCCCGGTCGGCGGGCGACAGCAGATCGCTGCACAACCGCCACCCCCCGCTGGCCAGGCGCTCGACGCGCCCCTCCACCTGCAGCACCAACCCGCCTTCCAGCGCCACCACCAGCAGCGCCGGGCCCTCCCGCGGGGTCTCGCCCTCGGGCCGGACCGCGACCCGGAGCCGCCCCCCGCTCAGACGCGTGGCCGCCCGCGCGCGTTCCCGGTGCTCCAGCCTCAGCAGGCAGGAGGGCGGCGGTCCCGCGGACCACCAGGCGGGCAGGGGCTCGCCGTCCGCCGCGACCACCGGTGAGCGGCCGCTCGACACCGCGGGCCCGCGGGGCGCGCCTGCCGTCCCCTCCCGCCGCCGCGCCCCGCGCGGAGGCGCCCGGCCCGCCCGGCGCGGCGGGACCGACTCGGGCCGATCTCGGCGGGTCACCGGCGATCGCCGGTCCTTCCCCACCCCGCGCCGCTCGCGCGAGACGCTGGAGGGCGTGGCCTTCTCGCGGGGCTCGGAGGCGGCGAGCCCCTCCCGGATCAGCAGCCGCTCCAGGCGCTCCCCGGCGTCGGACCCGACGAGCCTGAGCCGCGCCGCGTGCAGGTAGCCCCCGGGCTTCCCGGCCACCCGACGGTCGCTCACCTCGCGCACGTCGAGGCGCAGGTCCAGGGGGCGGCCGAGCCGGCCCGGGTCGAGCCGGGCCTCCGCCTCCATGCCCGGCAGGAGCCGCTCGGGGCACCAGAACACCATCGCGCGTCGCGACAACCACAGGGCCTCGGCCTCGACCAGGCCGAGTTCCCCCGCCACGGTCAAGGGAACCGGGTGCCGGGTGCGCCCGAGCTCGCCGTCGAGAAACTGTTGAAGGGTCATCCAGGGGGCTCCGCCCCCCCCGAATGTCAGGATACCGTCAAGCGGGCCCGTTGTCCGCCCCGGCGCCGGGCCCCGCGCTCAGCCCGATCCCGCCGGGCTCCCGGCGATCAGGGGCACGAAGAGCACCGGATCGCGCGCCTCCCGGGACCAGCGGTCCTCCGCGACGCGCTCCACCACAACGAGCGCCTGCGACCAGGCCCCGCCCACGGGGACGACCAGGCGCCCCCCCACCCGGAGCTGCTCCGCGAGGGCGGCGGGGACCTCCCCGGCGCCCTCGCGGAGCAGCTCCGGG
>WGAH01000571.1 GCA_015489145.1 Deltaproteobacteria bacterium | reverse complement strand
CTTGAGGTAGAGGTGGCGCGCGCGCCCGGTCCCCGGGCGCGCGCGCCACCTCTACCTCAAGTTCACCGCCGCCGCCGACGGCTGGCGGGGCAAGGCCTACGTCGGGGCCACCGCCGCGCCCGCCTGATCGGGAAGCGGCAGCCAAGCCCGGGCCCAGCGCCGGGGGTCGGCCACCCCCTGCTCCCGCAACCAGTCCGCCGCCGCGCCGTCGCCGACCTGGACCCGCAGGCAGGCGGCGTGGCCGGGCATCCCCGCCGCCTCGTAGGCCGCCGCCGCCCGCGGGATCGCGTCGCCGGCCGCGGCCTCGCCCCGGCGGATCGCCCGCACGGCCCCCAGCCAGGCGGCGTGGGCGGGGCCGTCCGGGCGGGCCTCGGCGGCGAAGCCGCGCTCCAGGACGGCGAGCTCGCGGTCCTCCCGCCCCTCCCGGACGGCGATGCGCGCGGCGGCGAGGTTGTTGTCGATGCGCGACATCGGCGCCCGGTGACCGCCGGCCCGCCGGAAGTCGGACTGGAGCGCGTCGAAGGCCCGCCGCGCCTCGGCGACCCGGTCGCCGAGGAGGGCGGCGAGCACGTCGAGGGTCATGGCGTAGAAGCGCGGCACCGAGAAGGTGCCCGGCAGCCAGCCGCCGGCGATCCAGCGGGTGTGGACCCGCGCGGCGTCGGGCTCGCCGGCGGCGAGCTCGGCCAGGGCGAGGTACTGCCGGAACAGCACCTGCCCGTAGAGGTCCTCGCGCTCCTCGGCGTCGCGGAGGTAGCGCTCGGCGAGGCTCCGCATCGCCCGCAGGTGCCCGCGCTGGGCGTGGACCCAGGCCGCCAGGCCCGCCGCCACCACGCGCTCCCAGTGCAGGCCCGCCGGGCTGCGCTCGAGGGCGGCCAGCGCCCGGGCCAGCCGCTCTCCCGCCTCCCGCACGTCGCCGGAGCCGGCCTGCATCATGCCGCTCCAGAGGTCCACCGCCGCCGCCAGCGAGGCGTCCTGGAGCCGCTCGGCGGTGCTTCGGGCCTGGGCCATGAACCGCCGCGCCGCCCGCCGCAGGGCCGGCACCTGGTGGAAGACGCCGGCCCCGAGGAAGGCGAGCACCCGGGCGACCCGTCGCTCGTCGCCGACGCGCAGGGCGGCGTCGAGGCTGGCCTGGGCGTAGTGGACCCCCCACAACGGGTAGACGAAGGCCAGGCCCCGGGCCAGCGTCCAGAGGAGGTCCACCCGCTCCACCCGGGCCGGCGACGGCGCCGGGCGCGGCCGGACCCGGGTGCCGCGAAGGAGGCGCCACAGCACCCGCAGCAGCAGGCCGAGGACCAGCCCCGGCCCGACCCGACCCTCGGGCCCCGGCAGCGGCCGCACCAGCGCGCGCACCGCGGCGAGGCCCTCGGCGATGCGGCCGCCGGCGAGGTAGTCCTCGGCGGCCTGCCGCAGCAGGGCGTCGCGCTCCGCGCCGGAGACCTCCTCGCTGCACGCCTCGAAGGTCTCGGCCGCCGCCACCACCAGGCCCGCGGCGTGCAGGGCCTCGGCGCGCCGTCGGGCCAGCCGGTGGCGGCGCGCGTCCTCGCCCTCCGGCGCCCAGGCCCGCGCCTGCTCGAAGTGCTGGGCCGCCCGGTCGAAGGCCAGCGCCTCCCAGGCGGCCTCCCCGGCGCGCTCCGCCGCCCGCGAGGCCTCCTCCAGGCGGTTCGCCCCCCGCAGCAACCGCGCGAGCAGGGCCGGGTCCGCCGCCGTGTCCTCGCCCAGGGCGTCGGCCATGGCCGCGTAGCGCTCCGGCAGGGTCTCGGGGTCGAGCAGGGCCCGGATCTCGTCCCGGAGTCGCGCGTGGTCGAGGTCGATGCGGTCGGCCGGGTCCCCCGACCAGCCCGACACCAGCCCCGCGGAGCGCAGCAGGGCCATCGTCCGCTCCAGCGCCGCCACCGGGCCCACCACCCGCTCCAGCCAGCCCAGCCGGGCCGGCTGCCCCAGCAGCGCGAGCCCCTCGACCACCCGCCGGGCCGGCGGGTCGAGGGCGTCGAGGCGCCGCCGGATCGCGCCGCGCACGCCCCCCTCGGCCACGCCGCCGGGCGCGCGGGCCAGCAGCTCGACGAAGAAGGGCACGCCCCCCGATTCCTCGACGATGGCCCGCCGCCGCGCCGCGTCGTCGACCAGGCTCGCGGCCAGCACCTCGACCTCCATGGCCTCCAGCGCGCCGAGCGCGATGCGCGCCTCGACGAGCCCGCTCCGCAGCCCGCCGGCGCGAAGGCGCTCGAACTCTCCGAGGAAGGGCGAGGGCCGGAAG
>WGAH01000570.1 GCA_015489145.1 Deltaproteobacteria bacterium | reverse complement strand
GTCCACGTCGCCGGCGAGCTGCGCGAGGCCGGCGCGGCCTTCCTGGTGCTCACGCCCGGGGTGTAGCACCGGGTCGATGCGACAAGCTCACGGGCGTTCAACCTGGACTCACGCGACTCACGCGTCGACCTCGGCGCACCGATGCGCGGGGCCGGCGTTCCCCTTGCGCCGCTCACAGCCCCCGGACGGTCAGGTCGCCGGCCCCGACCGAGGCGGTGATGGCGCCGTCGGCCTCGGGGTCGTCCCACACCCCGTCCAGGGTGATCGAGCCCGCCCCGGCCGAGAGGTCGAGGGCGTAGCCGCCGGCGGGCACGGCGAGGTCCACGCCGCCCATGGCGGCGGTGGCCCGCACCTCGGCGGGGGCCTCGTCCCAGGCGGCGGAGAGGTCGCCCGCATCGAGGGTCATGCAGGCCTGCCCGGCGAGAAGGCCGGTGGCGGTGAGGTCGCCGGAGCCCAGCTCCGCCGTGATGTCGGCGTCGAGCCCGTCCAGGGTGAGGTCGCCCGCGTCGAGCTGCACCTCCACCCAGGTGCCCGCGGGCACCCGGGCGGTGATGTCGCCGCCGCAGGTCAGGCCGCAATCCAGCTCGATCACCAGCACGCCGTCCACCACCGTGTGGCCGAGGCGCTGGCCGCGGGAGAGGCCTCCGAAGTCCACGTCGAGCCGCACGTCGTCGCGGTCCTCGGCGACGATCGTGACGTCGCCGTTGGAGAGGTCGACGTGGACGCCCTCGACGCCGTCGTAGGTGTAGGTGCCCTCGTCGACGGTGACGCAGGCGGGCAGGGCCGCCAGGCCGAGCGGGGCGAGGCGGCGCGCGATGGGCTTGAGGGCGGGGAGCTTGAGGACGGGGGGAGTCGGGAACATGGCTTCGCCTCCTCCGGTGGCCCGGCAGGGACGCGCGGCGACCCGCGGCATTCGATCCGGGTCTATGGCGTCCGGCCCGTCGCCGGTCCCCCCCCTCCCGCGACGGGCGCGCCCACGGGCGGCCCCTCGCCCTGCCGCGCCGGGGCCGGCTGCTCGTCCACGCACAGCAGGCGCCACTCCCCGTCTTCGACCTCGCCCATGACCGGGCTGGTGCAGGCCCGGGAGGCGGTCCACGGCACCATGAGCGTGAACGCCGACCAGTCCCGGCCGTCGTCGCTGCGGGCGACGACCGGCAGGCGACGCCCCTGGACGGTGGCCTGGGCGAGCAGCCACAGCTCGCCGTCCACGACGGTGGCGAAGGGCACCGACAGGCCCGCCCACTCGCGCAGCAGCTCCGGCGAGCCGCCGTCCGGGGGCAGCCGGAACTGCGCCACGCGGGTCGGCCAGGCCGTCACGAACAGGAAGCGCTCGCCGGCGAAGTCGACGGGAGCGGGGTCGGCGAGGCCGCGCCCTTCCAGGACCCGCGTGCCGCCGGGAGAGACGGCGATGGCATTGCGGCGATCCGGGCCGACGGGGTCGCCGCCGCGTCCCTCGGCCGCCATGTACCAAAGGCGGTCGCCGTGCCACTGGGGATCGAGGAGGGCCACGTCCTCGCCGGCCCGCACCCGCCAGGTCGCCCGCGCCCAGGCGCCGTCCTCCCAGCGAAGGCCGGCCACGGGCTCGCCGAGGAGGCGGCGGGACCAGGGGTGCTCGGCCCGGTGGGGCACGACGCCGGTGACCCGCACCTCGCCGTCCGGCCCCCGCCCCCAGCCCAGGCTGACGAGGCCGACGGCGGCCGGCTCGGGCAGGAGCCGCCAGTTCCGCGCGTCGCTGGAGGCGAACTGGAGGACGGCCGGGGTGTCGGGGCCGGTCCAGGCCGGCGAGCCGCAGGCGACGGCGCCGAGGCAGGCGGAAATCGCGAGCAGGAGACGCATCGCGCTCCCGTAGCACGGCAGCGGCCGCCCGCGCCGGCAGGGACCCGCGCCTGCCGCTCGCGCCGATGCCGACCGGAGGCCGGCGGTCCTCGGGCCGGGGCTCCCTCGGGCGGCGAGGGCGGCCGGCCGCGCGCCGGCCGGAGTAGCATCGGCGCCATGCGCCGCGCGGCTCCCCTCCTGCACCTCGTCCTGGCCGGCGTGGTCTGCGTCAGCGTGCTGCCGGATCCCCTCGGCCGGCTGCTCGGCGACCCCCGGGTGGACATCTGGAACCACGCCTGGGGGCCCTGGTGGTGGGCGACGGCCCTCGGCGAGGGGCGGCTGCCCTGGCGCACCCGGCTGCTGCACTGGCCCGACGGCGGGGTGCTGTGGTTCATCGACCCGGTCCTCGCCGGGCTCGGGGCGCCGCTGGTGGGGCTCCTCGGGCCGGCCGGGGCCACCAACGCCGTGCTGTTCGCCTCGGTCGCCTTCGCGAGCTGGGCGGCCCACCGCTTCGCCCGGGAGCTCGGCGCCACCCCGACCGCCGCCTGGACCGCCTCCGCCGCCCTCGCCGGGAGCGCCTGGATGGCCGCCGAGCTGCACAACGGCATCACCGAGGCCGCGCAGGTCGGGCCGGTGGCCCTGGCGCTGGCCTGGACCGAGCGCGCCGCCCGCCGGGACACCCTCCGCGCCTGGGCCCTCGCCGGCCTCGGCGTGGCCCTCGCCGCCCTCGCCTCGCCCTACCTCGGCCTCGGCGCCGGGCTCGCCGCCCTCCTGCGCGGCCTGCCCCACCTGCGCCGGGCCTGGGCCGGCGGCCTCGTCGCCCTGCTGCTCGCCGCCCCACCGATCCTCGCGCTGCGCGCCCAGCTCGGAGCCCCCGACGCCATCATCCGGCACCCCGACGCGATGAACGAGCAGCTCGCCCTCCACAACGCCGTGGATCCGCGCATCTTCGTGGCCCCCCTCGGCTTTCGCTCCGTCGACCTCTCCGCCGAGGGCTTCGAGCACACCCTGTACCTCGGCCTCGTCGCGCTGGCCCTGGCGCTGGCCGCCCGGCGCCGGGCGTGGTGGCCCGCCGCCGCCGCCTGCCTCGTCCTCGCCCTGGGCCCCTACCTCTACTGGGGGGATGGCTGGGTCACGACGGCATCGGGGGCGCGCCTCCGCCTGCCCTGGTGGCTCCTGCGCGAGATCGCCCCGGGCCTCGCCGTGAGCCACCCGCTGCGCCTGGGCGTGCCGGCCCTGGCCATCGTCGCCGGCCTCGCCGCCGTCGGCGCCGACCGCCTCCCCCCGCGCGTCCGGCGCCTCGCTCCGCTCCTGGTGCTCCTCGAC
>WGAH01000569.1 GCA_015489145.1 Deltaproteobacteria bacterium | reverse complement strand
GGTCCCCTGAAGCGCGGCGGCGGGTTCGCGGGGGGGCGCCGATCGGGGTATCAGGGCGGCCAGCGAGGAGAACATGGCCCGATTCGAGAACATCCTGGAAGTCGTGGGCAACACGCCCGTCGTTCGCATGGCCAGGATCGGCCGCGAGCTGCGCTGCAACCTCTGGGGCAAGTGCGAGTACCTCAACCCCGGCGGCTCGGTGAAGGACCGCATCGGGGTCCGCATGCTCCTCGAGGCGGAGCGCGCCGGCCGCATCAAGCCCGGCGACACGCTCATCGAGCCCACCAGCGGCAACACCGGCATCGGCCTGGCGATGGCGGCGGCGGTGCGCGGCTACCGCATGATCATCACGATGCCCGAGAAGATGAGCCACGAAAAGCAGGTCGTGCTCGAGGCCCTCGGCGCCGAGATCGTCCGCACCCCCACCGAGGCGGCCTGGGACTCGCCGGAGAGCCACATCGGCGTGGCGAAGCGCCTCCAGGAGGAGCTGCCCAACGCCCACATCCTCGACCAGTACGGCAACCCCGACAACCCCGACGCCCACTACCACGCCACCGCCGAGGAGATCCTCGCCGACTTCGGCACCGACCTCGCGATGGTCGTCATGGGCGTGGGCACCGGCGGCACGATCACCGGCGTCGCCCGGCGCCTCAAGGAGGCGATCCCCGACCTGGTCGTCGTCGGCGCCGACCCCTACGGCTCGATCCTCGGCGGCGGCGACGAGGTCCACCCCTACCACGTCGAGGGCATCGGCTACGACTTCATCCCGGACGTGCTCGACAACAGCCTGGTCGACCGCTACGTCAAGACCGCCGACAAGGACTCCTTCCTCATGGCGCGGCGCATCATCCGCGAGGAGGGCCTGCTGGTCGGCGGCTCCTCGGGGGCGGCGACCTGGGCGGCCCTGCAGGCGGCCCGCGAGCTGCCCGAGGGCGCCAACTGCCTGGTGCTGCTCCCCGACTCGGTGCGGAACTACCTGACGAAGTTCCTCACCGACGACTGGATGCGGGAGCAGGGCTTCCTCGACTGATCCGCGCCCGTTGACCCCGCGGGCGGCGCGGCCTACGCTGCCGGCGGAGGTGGGCATGCGCGTGCCGTCCGTCCTGGCGCTGGGCCTGCTCGCCGCCTGCTCCCTCGGCGGGCGGCCGTCGGGGGGCACGGGCGCGACGGGTCGGGCCGCGCCGTCGGACTGCGGCCTCGACGACCCGACGCTGCCGGACTTCGAGCTGGTCGACGAGAACCCCGCCTCGCCCACCGAGGGGGTCGCCTACGCCTCGGCGGACTTCCTCGGCCGGGTCCTCGTGATCTACTGGGCGGTGGCGACCTGAGGCCACTGCCAGGCGCAGGCTGCGTCCCTCCAGGAACTCGTCGACGGGGAACCGGCGGAACTCGCCGACGCCGCCGTCGTGATCATCGACCTGCCCGGCTACGAGGACGGGTTGGCGGCCATGGCCGAGCAGACCAGCCTGCCCATCCTCCAGGACACCTCGGCGGCGGCGGTGGGCGAGATGCTCGGCGGCGCCCGGGACTACACGATGGTGCTGGACCCCGAGGGCCATCCCACCGCGATCTTCTACGACCTCCAGTTCGCGACGGCGGCGGATCGCCTGCTCTCGGAGGTGGCCGCCGCGGGAGGTCGGCGATGATCCCGCGCTGGCCGGGGGTCTTCGGCTGGGCCCTGCTGGCGGGCTGCCGGGGCTGCGGCGGCGGGCCCGACACCGCCGCCGGCGACTCGTCCCCGGCCGGCGAGACGGCGGCCGAGACGGGGGCGTCGGCCAGCGGCTGCGCGGCGGCGGACAACCCCGGCCCCCTCGACGGCGACCTGTGCGTGGACCTCGCCCCGTGCCGCTGGACGGGCGAGCAGGGCTACGGCTACCTCGGGCAGGCCCTCGCCGCCGGCGACCTCGACGGAGACGGGCGCGCCGACGTGGCGGTGGGCGCCGCCGAGGAGGACCACGACGGCGTCGTCACCGCCGGGCAGGTGCGCCTCGTCTCCGGCGCGGCCCTCGACGGCCCCGGCGACGGGGTGGTGGCGCTGCTCGGCGGCGCCCACCGC
>WGAH01000568.1 GCA_015489145.1 Deltaproteobacteria bacterium | reverse complement strand
GGCCGGCTGCAGGCGGTTTCGTCCCGAACCGTCCCGAGCCGGGACGGGGACGCGGCGGGCGGGAGCGGATAGGGGGCCGCCGCGCGGATCGCCGCGCACGGGAGGCCCGAGATGGATCTTCGCCGAGTCGCGCGCAGCGTGGATGTCCGGCTTCGCCGGCGCCTCGCGGACCTGTCCCCCGCCGAGGCGCGCCGGGGGCGCGCCGACCGCGAGCGCCTGCGGGCCCGCTGGCCCTGGTTCGACCGCTTCGAGGCCGAGGCCCCGGCCATCGAGGACCGCTTCCTCGCCGATCACGCCTGGTACGTGCGCCACGTGGGGCACCCGGTGCACGCCGCCTCGCTGGAGCTGGCCACCCTGCTGTGGTTCCTCTGCGATCACCTCGATCCCGAGCGGGTGATCGACCTGGGCAGCGGCTTCACCTCCTACGTGCTCCGCCGCTGGGCCGACGCCCGGGGTGGCCGCGAGGTGTGGTCGGTGGACGACTCGGCCGAGTGGCTCGACAAGACCCGCGGCTACCTGTTCGACCGGGGCCTCGACGACGCCCACACCCTGACCTGGGACGAGCTGCGCGCCGCCGAGCCGCCGGCCTTCGACCTCGTCCTGCACGACATGGGCATGATGGACGTGCGCGAGCGCACCCTGCCCGAGGCGGTGGGCCTGGCGCGCCCCGGCGGCCTGGTGGTGCTCGACGACGTGCACAAGCCGGCCTACCGCGCCGCCGCCCTGCGCTGGCTCGACGAGAAGGGCTACGAGCACTGGAGCCTCAAGCCCTACACCCGCGACCGCCTCACCCGCTACGCCGAGCTGGTTCTCGCCTGAGCCGCGGGTTCAACCCTCGTCCTTCCAGGCGGGCAGCGGCCTGTCGAGGAGGGCCTCGAGGGCCTCGACCCGCGGGCGCAGCTCCCGGCGCAGGGCGGCGCGCAGGGCCGGGTCCATGGGCGCCCGGTCGGTGTAGCGGATGTTGAGGCGCCGCATCGCCCGAATCGCCAGGCCGGCTCCCGGGACGGGCGCCGGGTCGACCCCCTCGAGGACCCGCCGGTGCCGCGGCCGGTTGACGAAGTCGCGCACCCGCCGGCTCCACACGGTGCGGTTGCTGTTGCGGGCGCGCCGGGAGGGGGCGAGGACCTCGGCGCGGCCCGGGAAGTCGGTGGGCAGGCCGAGGAAGCGCAGGGCGCGGTCGTAGACGGCGACCGGGTCCTCGCGGAAGTCGTCGAAGATCAGCGGCAGCACGCGATCGCGCCCGAACACCCGGAAGTAGCGCTCCACCTGGGTCGCGTAGTCGGTGTTCGCCCGGTAGAACAGGGCGTTGGCCGGGATCGTCCACCGCGGCATGCGCCGGCCGGCCCGGCGGTCCTCCTCGGCGGCGAGGGCCTCGGCGAAGTCGGGGATGTCCTCGTCGCCGGTGAACACGAGGTGGCTGTGCAGCGAGTGCAGCCAGCCCACCGGCTCCCGCAGCATGAGGATGATGCGGGCCTCGGGCGCGAAGGCGGCGATTTCCTCGGCGGCGGTGGCGCTGCTGAGCAGCCAGGTCGAGGACTCCCCGACGCGGCGCTCGCCGCGCGCCCGCCGGAAGTGGGCGAGGTAGTTGGCCTCGGTGCGGGGCGGGTCGTGGTAGCGGATGTCCCGGCCGAAGAAGTGCAGCTCCTTGCGGGCCATGAACACGTCGGGATGCCCGGCCAGCCAGGCGTCGAGGAGGCCCGAGCCGCTGCGCGGGTGGCCGACGAAGAAGAAGTCAGGACGCCGCATCGGCTCCCCCCTCGCGCGCCACCGCGCGCCACAGCTCGACGAGGCGGCCCACCACCACCTCGGCGTCGAAGACGGTCTCGGCCCGCCGGCGGGCTTCCCGGCCGAAGGCGGCCCGGCGCTCCGGGTCGCCGAGGAGGGCGACCAGGCGCTCGGCGAGGGCCTCGCGGTCGCCCGGCGGAACCAGGTGGCCCGTGCGCCCCTCGACCACCGCCTCGGGCACCCCGGCGATGGGGGTCGCCACCACCGGGAGCCCGCAGGCCATCGCCTCGAGAATGCTCATGGGAAGGCCCTCGTGGTAGGAGGGCAGGCACAGGAGGTCGGCGGAGGCCCACGCTTCGAGGGCCGCGTCGCCCGAGAGCCAGCCCGGGGCCTCCACCCGGTCGGCGATGCCCAGGCGCCGGGCCTCGGCCAGCAGGCGCTCGCGCTCGCCATCGCCGCAGAACCGGGCGCGGGCCCCGGGGACGGCGGCGAGCACCGCCGGCAGGGCCTCCAGCAGGTCCCACACCCCCTTGCGCGCCTCGATGCGGCCCATGAACAGCAGCGTGGGCGGGCGGTCGGCCGGCCGGGGCGCCGGCCGGAAGCGCCGGGTGTCGACGGGGTTGTAGAGCACCTCCACCCGTGCCGCGTCGCCCATCCAGCCGCGGATCTCGCCGGCCATGTGCTCGCTGAGGGCCACGACCCGGGCGGCGCGGGCGAACATCCAGCGCACGGCGGCGGCGTTCAGCCGGCTGGCCTCGTAGAAGCCGCGCAGGTCCGGGGCGTGGACGTGGACCACCACCGGGCGGCCCGTGGCGAGGGCCTCGCGGACGTAGGCCAGCTTCCGGTAGAACGAGGTGCGGTAGGAGGTGTGGACGTGGAACAGGTCGGGTCGCCAGCCCCGGGCGAGGCGGGCGGCGAAGCGGGCCTGCCGGGCGGCGACGAGGACGGCCTTGCGGGCGGGGGGGGCGTCGCGCATGGTGCCGACGTGGCGCACCCGGGCGGCCCGGATGGCCTCCGTGCCGAGCCAGGTGCGGCAGACGGTGGCGATGCCGCCCATGGCGTCGAGGTCCGGGCCGATCATCGCCACCTCGAGGGCGGCCGGGGCGTCGGGGGCGTCGGGAGGGGTCACGTCTTCTCCGGGCGGGGCTGCTATTGCGGCCCGAGCAGCGTCACCAGATCCACCCACTCGTCCACCTCGGCGGGGGTGGCGGCGCCGAGGTTCACCAGGGCCTCGAGGTGGGGCAGCATCCTGCGCGTCTCGCCCCGGCGGGCGTACCAGTCGAGGAGCGCCCGGTGGGCGGGCACCGAGTCCGGCCACCGCCGCACCGCCTCGCCGAGGAGCCCGAGGGCCCGGGGGTCGCCGCTCATCGCCAGGGCGCGGCCCAGGCCGACGAGGGCGTCGCGGTCGTCCTCGCCGCAGGTGGCGCGGGCCCGCTCGAACCACCGCCGGGCCTCGGCGGCGCGCTGCAGGGCGAGCAGGATGGCGCCGCCGGTGGTCAGCGTGCCGCAGTGGCGGTTGGGCACCCGCTGCACCATGGCCAGGGCGCGCTCGGCCTCGCCCCGCGCCAGCAGGAAGCGGGCGTAGGCCAGGGCGGCGGTGCGGTCCTGCTCGACGGCCCGCTCGAACAGCGCCTCGGCCGCCTCGGGGTGGCCGTGGTCGGCGAGCCAGCGGGCGGCGTCCCGCTGGCGGTCGGGGCGGTCGGGGACGAGGGCCTCCCAGCGCGAGTCCACCTCGGGCTCGCTGGCGAGGGCCTCGGCGATGAACGGCGCGGCGTCGTCGTTTCGGGGGAGGTTCACCGCGAGGAGGCGCCGCCAGGCCTCGCGGGCGGCGTCGGCGTCGCCGAGCTTGCGCTCGATGCGGGCAAGCGCGAGCCACGGCCACGGCAGGGTGGGGTAGACCCGGGCGGCGACGCGCAGGACCTCCCGGGCGCCCTCGAGGTCGTGCAGCTCGTCCCGGGCCCGGGCGAGGTAGAGCAGGGAGCGGGCGTGGAGGGGGCGGCGGCGGATCGCCTCGGCGGCGAGGCGGCCCGACAGGCGCCAGGCGTCGGGATCGCCGGTGGCGCGGGCCTGCTCGGCGGCCCCGTCGGCCAGCTCGAGGAGGGGGGCGATCGGCGCCGTCACCGGGCCCGGGAGGTCGGCGGCGGCGCGGTTCAGCGCGACGGTGGCGCCGGAGCCGGCCAGGGCGGCGAGGGCGACGGTGACCAGGGCGAGCCGTCCGGCCGCCACCAGGCCCGGGCGGGCCGGCTCGGCGTCCCGGCCGCTCCAGGCGGCGAGGGCCCCGCCGACGAGGGCGGCGAGGACGGCCAGGGCGCCGATGCGTAGGGGGAAGTCCCAGAGGGTGTCGGCGGCCAGGGCGGCCGTCGCGCCGACGTAGGCGCTGCCCATCCAGCGGCGGCGCCCCCGGGGGAGGCGCAGCAGGCGCAGGACGGCGGCGCCGACGGGCAGCAGGCAGGCGGCGATCCACAGGATGCCGGTGGGGAGGCCGTGCTCGACGAGGGCCTGGAGCGCCTCCTGGTGGAGGTGGACCGGGGTCGCGAAGGCGGGGAGGGTCTTGACGACCCCGAAGGCGTCGGCGGTGCCGCCGGCGCCGACGCCGACGAGGGGGGCGTCGGCGACGAGGCGCAGGGCGTCGCGCCAGGTCTCGACGCGCGAGCCGAGTCGCCCGGTGGCCGAGCCGCCCATCCACCGGGCCATCTGGCGGGCGCTGTGGCCGAGGCCGCTGCCGAGGACCAGGCCGCTGGCGATGCCGCCGGCGCCGAGCACGACGAGGGAGATCGCCCGGGGGGCGCCGAGGACCAGCATGGCGCCGAGGCCGACGAGGGCCTCGATCACCGCGCCCCGGCTGCCGGTGAGCCAGGCGCCGGCGAGGAGGGCGGCGACCGCCGCCGCCGCCGCCGCCCGGCCCCGGGCGGGGCCGCGGGTCGCCAGCCCGGCGGCGAGGGGGGTCGCGGCGGCGAGGAAGGCCCCGGCGTGGTTGGGGCTGACGAAGGGGGCGAAGAAGCCCTCGCGGGTCTGCCGGGGGACGGCGCCGAGATTCCAGATCGTCGACCAGCCCAGCCAGCGGTGGGCGAGGCCGATCGCCAGGATCGCGAGGGCCACGAGGACGACGGTGGTGGCCAGCCGGATGCGCCGCCGCCGCGTGCGGAGCACCCAGGCCGCCGCGCCGGTCAGCGCGACGACGCCGGCGCCGAAGGAGAGGCCGGCGAGGGCGCGGTCGGGGGCCACGGCGAGGGGGTGCCGGTCGGCGCCGGCCAGCGCGAGGCTGTCGCCGAGCAGCTCCGCGAGGCCCGGCTGGAGGAATCGTCTCAAACTGGGACCGACCGGGACGAGCTCCAGGGCGGACAGGGCGAGGGCGGCGACGGCGATCACCCCGGCGAGGAGCACGGAGGCCGGTGGACCGCGGCGAATCGGCGTTCGCAGGACCGCGACGATCGCGAGGATGGCGGACAGGGCGGCGATGGCGGCCCGGCTTCCCGGGTGCACGGCCCCGTAGGCGATCACGGCGATGGGAAGGGGAACGACGAGCACCTGGCCGAGCCAGCGCGGCTCGCCGCGGCGACGGGTCCTTGCCGGGGGCTGCGATGCTGGAATGGTGGTCCTCCCGTGTTACTCCTGCCCCGAACCCGGGCGGGGGCGAGAGCGGAGCCGCCGGCCCCCGCCCGGGTCACTCTATCGCCTGTTCACGGAAGGACACATGCAGCGACCCGACGGTCCGGAGCCCCAGCAGGGTCACGCCGAGGCCCTGCTCGTCCACTACTGGTACGTGCTGAAGAAGCGCAAGCTGGTGGTGTTCTCGTTCATGGGCTTCCTGGCGCTCACCGTGACCATCGCCACGCTGCTCGCCACGCCCTACTACTCGGCCACCGCGCTGGTGGAGATCAGCCCCAAGGCCCCGACGGTCCTCGAGGTGGACGCGGTCACCGACTTCGTCACCGCCTCGACCGGCCAGGAGCTGCGGAACTACTACGCGACCCAGTACAAGATCATCCAGAGCCGCTCGGTGATGGAGCGGGCGGTGAAGATCCTCCAGGAAGAAGAGGGCATCACCGACTTCGACCACGTCGACGACCCGCCGGAGTTCCTCCACAAGCACCTGATCATCGAGCCGGTGGTCGAGACCCACCTCGTCAAGGTCACCGTCGAGTACCCCGACCCGGAGAAGGCGGCCCTGTTCGCCAACACGATCGCCCGGGCCTACCGCGAGTTCAACCTCGAGCGCGCCCTCGAGAGCGGCCGGCAGGCGCTCGAGTGGCTCCAGGAGGAGCAGAAGGCCTACCGCGACCGCAAGCTCAAGAGCGACGAGCAGGTCCACGACTTCCGCGCCAAGCTCGGCCTGCTCGGCATCGACGAGCGCTACAACTCCACCGTCGAGCGCTACGACACCGTGCAGAAGGCCTGGACCGAGGCCGCCACCGAGCGCATCCAGGCCCAGGCGGTCTACGACAAGCTCATGGAGCTGTCCAGGCAGGAGGACTGGACGCCGCTCGCCAACCACCTCGCCGGCGAGAACCCGGCCCTCGAGGCGCTGCTGCACGACTACCAGGCCCTCGAGCAGGAGCGGGCGCGCCTCGCGAGCCGCTACAAGGAGCGCCACCCGGAGATGGTGCGCGTCACCAACCAGATGGCGGGCATCGAGGCCCAGATCAAGGCCGAGGTCGACCGCACCATCGCCGGCAAGCGCGCCGAGCTCCAGGTCCTGACGAACCGCGAGCGGGCCCTCAAGAAGGAGCTCGACAAGGTCGAGGAGCAGGTCAAGGACCTCGACAAGCAGCTCATCCAGCTCCGGCTGCTCGAATCCGACGCCAAGCAGACCGAGGAGCTCTACAAGAGCCTCGACGAGCGCCGCGCCGAGGTCGACCTCAGCCAGGTGCTCAAGGCCAACAACATCCGAACCGTCGACGAGGCGCTGCCCGACCCGGTCCCGGTGCGCCCCAAGCTCGCGGTGAACCTCGCGATGTCGCTGGTGCTCGGCCTGTTCGGCGGCGTGGTCCTCGCCTTCCTCCTCGAGTACCTCGACGTCACGGTCAAGACCCGCGAGGACATCGAGCAGGTCATCGGCGTGCCGCTCCTCGGGGTGGTGCCGATCATCCCGCCCGACGACCTCCACTCGCTTCCCAACGAGCTCGACCGCAACCTCTACGTCCACGCCCGCCCGCGCTCCACCGCCGCCGAGTGCATGCGGAGCATCCGCACCAACGTCCTGTTCCGCACGCCCCAGTCCGCGGTTCGCACCCTGCTGATCACCAGCGCGGCCCCCCGCGAGGGCAAGTCCTTCACCTCCTCGAACCTCGCGGCCATCATCGCGATGACCGGCAGCCGCGTGCTGCTCATCGACGCCGACCTCCGGCGGCCGGCCCTGCACAAGCGCTTCGGCCTGCCCAACGACGTGGGGCTCTGCTCGCTGTTCACCGGGGACGCCACCCTCGACCAGGTCGTGCAGCCCACCCACATCGACGGCCTCAGCGTCATGGTGGCCGGGCCGCCGCCCTCGAACCCCGGCGAGATGCTCGGCAGCGACCGCATGGTGCGCCTGCTCAAGAGCTTCCGCAACTACGACTTCGTCATCGTCGACTCGCCCCCGGTCAACGTCGTCGCCGACCCCCTCGTCCTGTCGAGCATGGTCGACGGCGTGTTGCTGGTGGTCGAGGCGAACCGCACGGGACGCAACGTCGTCAAGCAGGCGGTGGCGCGGCTGCGCGAGATGAAGGCCAACGTGCTCGGCGCGATGGTCAACAAGCTCAACATCCGCACCGCCGGCTACGGCTACTACTACTACGACAACTACGGCTACTACTACACCGAGGCCGAGCAGGAGCGCGGCGCCGGCTGACCGTCGCCGCCGCTCCGGGGCCTGCCCGGCCCGCCCGCGATGAACCCTCCGCCCGGGGAAACAGGGGGTCCGCCCGATGCGCACCTACCTCGTCGCCTTCGGCCTGAGCCTGCTCCTCAGCTTCGCGCTGACGCGGGTGGTTCGGGATCTCGCGCGGCGCTGGGGTCTCCACGACGAGGGCGGGGGGCGCAAGATCCACCGCGCGCCGGTGCCGCGCCTCGGCGGCGTGGCGGTGGCCATCGCCGCCCTCGTCCCCCTCGGGGCGCTGCTGTTCTGGGACAACAAGCTCTCCCGGGAGCTGGCGGCCGACACGGGCCTCCTCGTCGGCCTGCTCGGCGGGGGCGGCATCATGCTGGTCGTGGGCCTCGTCGACGACCTGCGCGGCGCCCGGGCCTGGGTGAAGTTCGCCGGCCAGATCGCCGCGGCGCTGGTGGTCTACCAGGCCGGCATCCGCATCGAGGCGGTCTCGGTGCCCTTCTTCCACCCCATCCGCTTCGACTGGTGGCTGAGCCTGCCGGCCACGGTCTTCTGGATGGTGCTCGTGATGAACGCGATCAACCTCATCGACGGGCTGGACGGCCTCGCCGGGGGGGTGGTCGTGCTCGCCGGGGGCACCCTGTTCGTCATGTCGGTGGTCGAGGACAACACGCTCGCCGCCCTGCTGCTGGCGGTGGCCGTGGGCGGAACCCTCGGCTTCCTGCCCTACAACGTGGCCCGGGCCAGCATCTTCCTCGGCGACACCGGCAGCCTGTGGCTCGGCTTCGTCCTGGCCCTGGTGAGCGTCCACAGCGCCCAGAAGAGCTACGCCCTGTTCAGCATCGTCGCCGCGCTCCTCGCGCTGGGGCTTCCGATCTTCGACCTGTCGATGGCGGTGGTGCGGCGCTACCTCTCCGGCCAGCCGATCTTTCGCGCCGACCAGCACCACGTCCACCACATCCTGCTCCGCAAGGGGCTCACCCAGTCCCAGTCGGTGGTGCTGCTGTTCGGCGCCGCCGTGGTCCTCGAGGCCCTCGCCTTCCTGTTCATCTACGCCGACGACGCGATCTCGGCGCTGGCGGTGGCGGCGCTGTTCCCCCTCATCTTCGTCGCCGTGCGGCTGCTGGGCTACGGCGAGCTGATCCGCAGCGCCCGCCGCGCCCGGGTGCTCGACCAGATCGAGCAGGAGGCCCGGTCGCAGCGCGCCCTCGTCGCCGCCTTTCGCCGGCGCCTCGCCGCGGCGGACGACCCCGAGGCGGCCTGGGAGGCCCTGGCCGAGCTCGCCGGCGAGCTGCGCTACGAGCGCGTGAGCCTGGAGCTCTCCCCCGAGGACGGGGCGGAGGGCCGCTGGCGCTGGTCGGCGCGCGACGAGGCGGCCATCGCCGCGGTGCACCACGAATCGCTCATCGAGGCGGAACGGGCGGTCGGGGGCGGGCGCCTGGTGGTGGCGCGCTGGCGGGAGCGCGCGGTCTTCGCCCCCCACGACGAGGCGATCATCGACGCGGTGGCGGACGGCCTGCGCCTCTGGCTCGCCGGGAAGGGGCGCCCCGACGCGCGATCCGCCTGAAGGAAGCGCCCCGGCGGGCGACCGCGGGGCCGGCCCGCTCGCCCGGGCGCGTCAGCGGGCCACGGGCAGGCGCACCGGGCCGCCGGCGCGGCCCTCCCGCTGCAGCGCCCGCCACTCGGCGAACATCGCCCCGGCCAGCCCCCAGAAGTACCAGCCCAGCGTGGTGCGGTTGATGAAGGCGTTGCTGATCGAGTTCGCCTGGAAGGCGGCGAAGCACAGCCCGACCACGTAGGCGGCGAACAGGCGCTGGAAGCGGTCCGGCGAGAGGCGGTTGACCCGGACCCCGTAGCGGATCACCTGGATCTGCATCGCGATGTAGGACAGGCTGGCGATGGGGCCGACCTGGTAGGTCATCGTCAGGTAGTCGTTGTGGGGGTCGACGTAGCCCTGCTGGGCGATGTTGTAGGGGTTGAAGTACTGCCGGGTGAGCAGCCAGTGCTTGCCGAAGCCGAGCCCCAGCACGATGTCGCCGATCGGGTAGCGCAGGTACTCGCGGAAGGAGGAGGTCCACAGGCCCCAGCGGCCGCTGCCGAGCTTGGTGCGGATGACGGTGCCGTCGTTCTTCTCGGTGAAGAACAGCACGATGTCCTTGAAGCGGTCCTGCATCGCCGGGTTGGTGATGACGAAGACGGCGACGAAGAAGGCCCCGAGCGCGAGCAGGCGCCGCCGGCGGTTGACCACGAGGTAGGCCACCCAGAACACGACGAAGGACAGGAGCGCCGTGCGGACGTAGGTCAGGTACATGCACAGCAGGGAGCCCGCGAGGTACACGGCGAAGACGGCGCGCTTCTGGCGCTGCCGGCTCTCGAGCAGCCACCACCCCGCCATCGTCGAGATGAACATCATCATGAGGGCGTGGTTGTGGAGGTTCTTGTAGCCGCCCTGCAGCCGGTAGTAGCCGGCGAGGTAGTAGGTGTGCATCTGCCCGTGGGCGAGGTGCCACAGGCTCACGATCACCGGGATCACCCCCACCGCCGTCGCCACCATGAACAGGCGCTTCCGCTTCCGGCGGGTGTCGAAGTAGAGGCTCACCAGGAACATGATGACGAGGGGGCTGGCGTAGCGGGCCGCGATCTCGGCGGCCGAGCGGGCCTCGAGGCTGCGGGCCCCCCCGACGAAGAGCGCGAACATGTAGGGGATGAAGGCGGGGATGGCCGGGTGGTCGTCGAGGCGGCGAAACTCGAGGATGAACAGCACGATCGCCATGCCCGTGACCGCCCCGGTGAACAGCTCCATCATGTTGAGGCTGAGGATCGAGCCGGGGATCCACCAGAGCAGGTCGAAGATCGCGCGCAGGGCGAAGAAGATCAGCAGGGAGTACTCGGGGCGGGTGAAGAACATCACCACCATCGCCACGGACAGCACCATGACGAGCTGCACGAGCACGCTGACGTGGAAGATCGCCCAGCTCAGCAGGAGCAGCAGCAGGCCGCCGACGATCCCGCCGATCCAGGCGCGGGGGTCGCCGGCGGGCGCGAGGGCGAACTGGCGAAGGGTGGCTCGGGACAAGGCTGGCTCCAGCGGCCGGCTATCGCGGCGGCGGCGTGCGGGGTATCCGGGCGGCTGCCCCGCCGGGCGGCGGGTCCCCCCGCGTCGCCGGTCAGGTTAGGCCGGCAGCGCCGCCCCCGGAAGGGACGGTTTGGGACAAGGGTTGCCGGCCCGAAGCCCGTGGACGGGCTACCTTGCCGGGGGCCGGCCGCGGCCGATCCCCGCGGTGGCCCGAACTGACGTCGGAGCGCGCATGCACCGGATCCTGTTGTTGCTCGTCTGCCTGCTGGCCGGGAGCCTCGCCGCCTTCGCCCGGGCCGACGAGGTCGTCGCCGAGCCGACGGCGGCCCGACCCGGCTACCGGGTGGGCGCGGGCGACGTGCTCAAGGTCGACATCTACGACGAGCCCACGCTGAGCGGCGTGTACCCGGTCGACGAGGGCGGCGCCCTCGACCTGCCGCTGCTCGGCAAGGTGCCGGTGGCCGGCCGCACCCTCGACGAGGTGGCCGACACACTCACCCGCATGTTCGGGGCCGACTACCTCGTCGACCCCCAGGTCACGGTCTCCGTGGCCCACTTCGGCAGCCAGCAGGTGCAGGTCCTCGGGGCGGTGGGCAAGCCGGGCGTCTACCCGCTGTCGGGGCCCACCACCCTCCTCGACATCCTCACCCTGGCGGGCGGGACCACCGAGACCAGCGCCGGCGAGGTGCGCGTGCAGCACGCCGGTGGCGAGGGCGCCGTCGACGTGGTGAAGCTCGACGGGCTCCTGTCGGGCACCGTGGCGGACCTCCCCCTCCGCAACGGCGATCTCGTCTACGTCCCCGAGCGGGTCTACGTCTACGTCGCCGGCGAGGTCAACCGACCGGGCCCGGTGCCCTGGCGGGACGGCCTCACCGTGTCCCAGGCGATCACGGCGGCGGGGGGCGCCACCTCCCTGGCCGACCTCCGGCGCGTCATCGTGCTGCGCGACGGCAAGAGCGTCGAGGTCAACCTCAAGCGCATCATCCGGGGCCGCGAGGCCGACCGGCCGCTCCAGCCCGAGGACCAGGTGCACGTCGGGCGCAGCGTCCTGTAGGGCCTCAACCCTCGGCGCCGGCGAGCAGGCGCCGGATGTTGGCCCGGTGGCGGAGCACCACGCCGACGGCGAGGGCGAGGGTGACCGGCAGCGCCGCGGGTGCCAGCCAGGCGACGAGGAAGGGCAGGAGGGCCGCCGCCGCCAGGGCCCCGAGGCTGGAGCGGCGGGTGGCGGCGACCACGGCGACCCAGACCGCCACCGCGAGCAGGGTGGGCAGGGGGGCGAGGGCGAGGAGCGCGCCCGCCGAGGTGGCGACCCCCTTGCCCCCGCGGAAGCCGAGGTAGGGGGACCAGCAGTGCCCGGCGAAGGCGAGCAGCGCCGCCCAGGCGGCCACCGCGCTTCCGGGAAGGAGCCAGGCGGCGAGGGCGACGGGGACGAAGCCCTTGAGGGCATCCCCCGCCAGGGTCCAGGCGCCGGCGGCGTCCCCGGCGGCCCGGCGGACGTTGGTCGCGCCGGTGTTGCCGCTCCCGACCGTCCGGGGATCGACGTCGGCGGCGAGGGCGGCGACGAGGATGCCCGTGGGGACGCCGGCGATGAGCCAGGTGAGGAGCAGGTGGACGGCGGCGATCATCGGAGGGCCCTCCGGGGTGGCTCCGCGGGCGCGCCTCGCACTCTATCGCGATACCCTGCCGCCGTGCGCGCCGCCCGCCCGAGGGGGCGGCCGGGAGGTGACGGGATGGCCCGAGTCGAGAGCTGGCTGGGGGTGATGGCGCTGGCCGCGGTCGTGGCGGCCTGCGGCGGCAAGGAGGACACGGGCACGGCGAGCAGGCCCGAGCCCGAGGACACGGGGCTGCCCGGTTGCGCCGACGACGACGCGGACTGCGACGGGGTGCCGGACGCCGAGGACTGCGATCCCGAGGACCCCTACACCTACCCGGGCGCCGACGAGATCCCCTACGACGGCAAGGACAACGACTGCGCCGGCGACGGCGACCTCACCGACTGGGACGGGGACGGCTACGACTCCGAGCGCGTCGGCGGCACCGACTGCAACGACGGCAACCCGGACATCTACCCGGGGGCGCCGGAGATCTGCTACGACGACATCGACGAGAACTGCGACGGGGAGCCCGCCGAGGGCGAGAGCGAGACCCTCGACTGCGACGGCGACGGCTACGTGGGCCGCGGCACCGACGCCACCGACTGCGACGACGAGGACCCGGACGTCTACCCGGGCGCCACCGAGATCTGGTACGACGGCGTCGACGAGGACTGCTCGGGGCTCGGCACCTCGGACTACGACGCCGACGGAGACGGGGAGGACGCCGAGGACTACGGCGGCACCGACTGCGACGACGCCGACCCGCTCACGTTCTCGGAGGCGGACGAGCGCTGGGACGGGGTGGACCGCGACTGCGACGGCGCGGTGGACGAGCTGAGCACCTTCGACGCCGACCAGACCTTCTACGCCAACACGACCACCGGCGACGGCTGGTTCGGCTGGACCACCTTCGAGGGGGACGACTACGACGGGGACGGCACCATCGACGTCGGGGCCTGCGGGCCCTTCTCCGGCGACGACGAGAAGGACTACAACGGCTGGTGCCACGTGCTCCCCGCCGACGGCGAGACCGAGGGGCAGCCCGGCGACGTGGCCTGGGCGACCATCGCCGGCGACATCGAGGCCTACCTCGGCATGGACGCCGACAACGCCGGCGACCTCGACGGCGACGGCTGGCGGGAGATCGCCATCGGCGTGCCGGTCTACGACGGCAACGGCGCCACGCTGGTGTTCTCCGGGGCCGACCTGGCCGCCGGGGGCAGCGTGGGCGAGGCGGACGCCCTGGCGGTGCTGTCGGGCGACACCTACGCGGGCATGGACGTGGCGGCCCTCGGCGACCTCGACGGCGACGGGCTCGGCGAGATCGCCAGCGGCTCGGGGTCCGCCACCTTCGGCTTCGACCTCTCGATCAGCGTGTTCTCCGGCGCCCTGGTGGGCGAGGGGGGCGATCTCGGCGACCCCGAGGCGATGGCGCTGATCAGCGGCTCCTCGGTGGGCGGCGAGACGCTGGGCGGCGGCGACTTCGACGGCGACGGCGTGCCGGACCTCGTCGGCGCCCGGGGCAGCGACACGCGGGGCTCGGTCTTCGTCGTGCCCGGCGCCGACATCCTCGCCGGGGGCGTGCTCGACCCCGCCGACTACGTGCACATGACCGGCGGCTCGACGGACGACCAGGTGGGGCTGCACGGCGCGGTCCTCGCCGACGCCACCGGCGACGGCCTCGCCGACCTCGCGATCAGCGCCCCCGGGGCCACGGTGCTCGTCGAGCAGGAGGGCGAGGTCTACCTCGTGAGCGGCGAGGACGTCTTCGGGGAGGGCGGCGTGGCCTCCGAGATCGCCTGGCTGACCGTGCAGGGCGACGAGGCCTACGGCCGGCTCGCCACCAGCGGGGAGCACGGCGCGGACTTCGACGCCGACGGGGCCGACGACCTGCTGGTGGCGGCGATGGGGGGCCACGCCAAGTCCGTGATCCGCGGCACCGTCTACGCGATCTCCGGCGAGCTGCTCGCCGCCGGGGGCACCGTGGACGTGGGCGACGCCATGGCGAGCTTCCCGTCGCGCTACTCCGGCGACCTCATCGGCTGGTCGGCCCTGGCCTGGGACGCCGAGGGCGACGGGGACGCCGACCTGATCATCGGCGGTCCCTGGAACAGCGACGTGGGCATGACGGAGCTGTTCTTCTCGTACTGGGCCGACGAAGGCGGCGAATAGCCCGGGCGGGCCGCCGCCGCCCCGCGCCGGGGCTATCGAGCGCCGCGTCTCGTCCGATGGGATCGGTGTGACGGACGAGGAAGCGGCATGGCGGGAGCGGGCGGCGGAGCAGGCGACGGCGGGGCGACGGGGGTGATCGCCCGGGTTGCCCGGGCCACCCGGGGCC
>WGAH01000567.1 GCA_015489145.1 Deltaproteobacteria bacterium | reverse complement strand
CTGCCCCCCCCGGAGGAAGCCCTCCTCGCGCGCCTGGCCCGGGCCGACCGGCCGGCCCCGCGGGGCGGCTTTCCCGGCCGTCCCTCGCCCGCCGCCGCCCTCGCCGAGGCCCGGCGGGCGCTGGCCGCCGGCGAGCTGGCCGAGGCCCTCCACGGCTTCACCGCCCTCACCCGCCTTCGCCCCGAGGACCCCTGGGCCTGGCACGGCCGGGGGGACGCGCTGCAGCTCCTCGGCGAGCCGGCCGGCGCGCTGGACGCCTACGCCCGGGCGGCGGCGCTCCAGCCCGACGAGGCGCTGCACCGGGCCGGGCTCGCCAACGCCCTCGAGGCCCTCGGGCGCGAGGCGGCGGCCCGGGAGGCCTGGGAACGGGCGCTGGCCCTCGACCCGGAGGTGGCCTGGGTGCGGGCCGGCCGGTCGCCGCCGACCCCTCGCGGGGGTTAGCTCCCCGGGGTCGCGCACCGGAGGATCGCCATGCTCGAGACCCTGACCCGGGGCTTCCGCAACGCCCGCAACCGGCTCCAGGGCAAGACCACGCTGACCGAGGACAACATCGCCAGCGCCCTGCGGGACGTGCGCGTGAGCCTGCTGGAAGCCGACGTGGAGCTCGGCGTCACCCGGGCCTTCCTCGCCCGCGTCAAGGAGCGCGCCATCGGCGAGGTCGTGCACCTCAAGGCCACCCGCGACGGCCACGGCATCGCCGCCGGCACCCGGGTCACCCCGGCGCAGCACTTCATCCGCATCTGCCACGAGGAGCTGGTCCGGCTCCTCGGAGAGGAGGAGCCCCAGCTCGATCTCTCCGGCGATCCCGCCATCATCATGATGGTCGGCCTCCAGGGCAGCGGCAAGACCACCACCGCCGGCAAGCTCGCCCACCGGCTGAAGGAAGAAGGGCGCCGCCCCATGCTCGTGGCGGCCGACATCTACCGCCCCGCCGCCGTCGACCAGCTCGTCACCCTCGGCGAGCGCCTCGACGTGCCGGTCTTCAGCATCAAGGGCATGGACCCGGTCACCCTGTGCGAGACGGCGGTGGGCCACGCCCGCGACCTCGGCCGCGACGTGGTGATCTTCGACACCGCCGGGCGCCTGGCGATCGACGACGCGCTGATGGCCGAGCTCGAGCGCATCGTCGAGCGCACCCGGCCCCAGGAGATCCTGTTCGTCGCCGACGCCATGATCGGCCAGGACGCCGTCCGCACCGCGGCCGAGTTCGACCGCCGGCTGTCCTTCACCGGCTTCGTGCTGACGAAGTTCGACGGCGACGCCCGCGGCGGCGCGGCCCTGTCGATCCGGGCGGTCACCGGCAAGCCGGTCAAGTTCCTCGGCATGGGCGAGGGGCTCGACAAGCTCGACGACTTCCGCCCCGAGGGGCTCGCCGACCGCATCCTCGGCATGGGCGACGTCGTCGGGCTGATGAAGGACTTCGAGAAGGTCGTCGACAAGGAGACCGCCGAGCAGGACGCCGTCAAGATGCTCCAGGGGCGGTTCACCTACGACGACTTCCTGAAGCAGATCGGCATGATCCAGAAGCTCGGCTCGCTGCGGTCGATCTTCGAGAAGCTGCCGGGCATGGGCGAGCTGATGGAGCAGCTCCCCCCCGAGGCCTTCGACGACCGGGAGCTGCTCAAGGTCCGGGCGATGATCCAGTCGATGACGAAGCAGGAGCGGCGGGAGCCCGACATCCTCGACCCGTCGCGCATGGAGCGCATCGCCCGGGGAAGCGGGCGGCCCTACGAGGAGGTGGAGGCGCTCCAGGAGCGCTTCCGCGACGTGCGGAAGATGATGGGCCAGCTCGGCCAGAGCGGCATGTTCGGGGGCATTCCCGGCCTCGGCGGCGGGCGGGCGGCCCGGCGCGCCGCCGCCCGGCGCGGCCCCGTCGACCCGATGAGCGCCCTCGGCGAGGCCTTCCCGGGGCTCCCCGGGGTGGGCCCCGACGCCCCGGCGGGCCGGCCGGCCCTCAGCCCCGAGGAGAAGAAGGCCCTCGCCCGCAAGCGGCGGGAGCAGCGCCGCGCCCGGCGCAAGGGGCGAAAGCGCAAGTAGCTCGCGCGAGCCGGCCTCAAGTCCGCGGGGGCCCGTCCGACACGGTACGCCGGAGGGCGGCCCCGTGAGCATCGACCGCGACACCTTCCTGTCCCTGCTCCACGAGAGCGTGCGGGCCCAGGCCACCGACATCCACTTCAAGGTGCCGGCCCGCCCCCGGCTGCGCGTCCATGGCGAGCTGGTCGAGACGGCCCTGCCCCCCCTCATGCCCGAGGACACCTTCGCCGCCGCCCGGGAGATCCTGCGCCTCGCCCACCGCGAGATGCCCCTCGCCACCGTCCTGGACGAGCAGGTGGCCTTCGGGGTGCAGGGCGTGGGGCGCTTCCGGGCGCACCTCTACCGGCAGCGGGGATCCATCGGCATCATCGTGCACCGCATGGCCTTCGAGATCCCGCGCCTGGCGGACCTCGGCGTCTCCCCCGACATCGGCGACCTCGCCTGGGCCGGGGCGGGCATCAGCTTCGTCACCGGCGGGCGCACCCGCCACGCCCTCCTCGCGGCCCTGGTCGACCACTTCAACCGCGGGCGGGCGGGCCACCTCGTCAGCATCGAGCAGCCGATGGAGTACCTCCACCGCGACGCCCGGGCGGCGGTGGCCCAGCGGGAGGTGCCCGGCGACACCCCGAGCATCGCCGAGGGCCTGCGGGCGAGCCTGTCGGCGGACTGCGACGCCATCGCCGTCAGCGAGATCCCCGACGAGGAGAGCGCCGACCTGGCGCTCCGGCTGGCCGAGAGCGGCCGACCGGTGGTGGCGGGCCTGCCCGGCTGCCCGGCCCACGAGTCGGTGCGCTGGTTCAGCCGCATCTTCCGGCCCCACCGGGAGCGCGAGGTGCTCGACCGACTGGAGGCGGCCCTGGTGCTGGTGATGGAGTACAACGGCGAGGCGGTGCGCGTGCTCCGGGCCGACGCCGAGCGACAGGCCGGCTGAAGGCCCGTGAACCCATCCCCGCCGACGGGATAGCCGCTTCCCGTGGCTTCCCCCGCGATCCTCATCCGAGCCCCCGACCACCTCGGCGACGGCGTCCTGGCGCTGCCCGCCGTGCGCGCCCTCGCCCGCCTCGGACCCGTCTCCGTCGTGGGGCCGGCCTGGACGCGCACGCTGTACGGGCCGACGGAGGCCCCGCCCCCCCGGCCGGACGTCGCCGTGCTGTTCAAGCCCGCCTTTCGCAGCGCGTGGCGGTTTCGCCGCGCCGGCTGGCGCGTGGGGCTCGCCACCGACGCCCGCTGGCCGCTCCTCGACGCGGCGGTGGCCCCGGGGGGCCGGCACCGCCTCGACGACTACGCCGCCCTGGCCCGGGCGGCCGGTGCCGAGCCCGCCGGCCCGCCCCGGTGGAGCCCCCCGGCCGAGGAGGCCGAGGGCGCCGTGCCGCTGCCGCTCGACGCCGTGCTCCTCGTGCCCACCACGCGCAGCGGCCCGCCGGTGGCCTGGCCGGGTTTTCGCGCCCTGGCCGACCTGCTGGCCGAGCGCGGGTGGCAGCCCTTCTTCACCGGCGGCCCCGGCGAGGACGAGGCCGTCGCGCGCATCGCGGGACCGCACCCCCTCATCCCGGCGCTTCCCCTCGGCGCCTTCGCCACCCTGGCCGCCCGCGCCGCCGCCGTGGTCGCCAACGACAGCGGCCTCGCCCACCTCGCCGCCGCGGCCCGGCGCGCCACCGGCGGCGACCCGGAGCGGGTCCACGTCGTCTTCGGCTCCACCGACCCTGTCTCTTATACACATCTCCGAG
>WGAH01000566.1 GCA_015489145.1 Deltaproteobacteria bacterium | reverse complement strand
TCACCGGGCAGCTCCCCTTCTCGGGCTCGAACCCCAGCGTCATCCTCAAGAACATCATCGAGGGCAACCGCCCCGAGGTCGTCGAGCTGGCGCCGGCCAGGCCAGCCAGGCGAGGACCGCGGCGGCGAGGGCGGCGGCGATGCCGGCCAGCCACAGCCGGCGGGGGCGCTCGGGGCTGCGCGCGCCGGCCTCGTGCATCTCCTGCACGAGGGCGAGCACCTCCTCGTTTTCCTCGTCGAGGGAGAGCAGGCGGTTGAACAGCCGGAGCGCGCCGAGGTGATCGTCTTGTTCCAGCCGGCGGCGGCCCTCCTCGAGGAGCACGACCTTGAGGTGCTCGTGGAGGCGCTTCTCGTAGCCGCCCGGGTCGGTGAGCCAGGCGGCGAGGCTCCACCGCGGGTCGGCGGGGTCGAGGCGCACGTCGGCGAGCATCCGGGCGAGGCGCTCGTGGACCTGCCGGGCGTCGCGGGGGCGGTCCTCCACCGAGACCTGCAGCAGCTCCTCGATGAGGTCGATGAGGTCCGGCGAGATGTCCGGCGCCAGCTCGACGACCTCGGGGCGGTTGCCCTCGATGATGTTCTTGAGGATGACGCTGGGGTTCGAGCCCGAGAAGGGGAGCTGCCCGGTGACGAGGTGGAACAGGAGGGTGCCGAGGCTGAACAGGTCGGAGCGGGGGTCGAGAACCCGCTCCATCGCCTGCTCGGGGCTCATGTAGGCCGGAGAACCGACGAGGGCGCCGGTCACCGTGAGGTTGACCTCGTCCAGGAAGCGGGCGATGCCGAAGTCCATGAGCTTCACCGCGCCGTCGCGGCGGAGCATCACGTTCTCGGGCTTGAGGTCGCGGTGGATGATGCCCAGCTCGTGGGCGTAGGCGAGGGCCTCGGCGAGGTCGAGGCCGATGAGGGTGGCGACCTCGCCGGGCAGGCGCCCGTGCTGGCTGACGAGCTGCTGGAGGGTGACCCCGTCGACGTACTCGGTGACGATGTAGCAGGCGTCGGCGTCGGTGCCCGAGTAGTCGAAGATGCGGAGGATGTGGTCGTGGTCGAGGTGCTCGATCGCCCGCGCCTCGCGGGCGAAGCGAAGGCGGTTGCGCTCGCTCTGGCTGAGGTGGGGGTGCAGCACCTTGATCGCCACGTCCCGGCCGAGGGTGGTGTGCCGCCCCCGGTAGACGGTGGCCATCCCACCCTCTCCGATCTTCTGGAGGATCTCGTACTTGTCGAGGACGTGACCGATCAACGTGCCGCCTTGCGGGGGACCCGGACAACCGTTGGAACTGTACCTTGACGGCGCGGCCGCCGCACCACCGCCCCGGCGCTCAGCCGCCGGGGCGGCCGATGCCGCGGTCGGCGAGGAGCCGCACGACGCGGGCCCCGGTCTCGTCGACCGAGCGCCCGGTCACGTCGACGACCGCCCACCGCGGGTGCGCCTCGACGATGGCGTCGACGTGGGCGTCGTCGGCGAGGATGCGCTCGAGGCGGCCGGGCTCGGCGCCGTGGCGGTCGAGGAGGGCGGCGAGGTGGCTCGGGTCGACGGTGAGCACCACCACCCGACGCGGGTCGAGGGCCTCGACCTCCGCCGGCAGGGCCTCGCCGGCGCGCAGGGGCAGGTTGGCGACCCGGTAGCCCTGCGCTCCCATCCAGACCGCCAGGGGGGTCTTGGAGGTGCCGTGCATGCCGAGGAGCACGGCGTCGGCCTCGGGGACGAGGGCGAGGTCGCGGCCGTCGTCGGCCCGGACGGCGAAGTTCACCGCCTCGACGGCGCGGAAGTAGGCGTCTCCCGGCTCGTGGAGGCGGTTGGGCACCGAGTCCGGGGGCGCGCGGAGGCGCTGGCCGAGCTGCTCGAGGAGGCCGCCGAGGAGGTCGATGGCGGTGAGGCGGTGCTCCTTGGTGAGGGAGGCGGCGGCGCGGCGCAGCTCGTGGCCGACGAGGGTGGTGACGAGGAGGGCCTGGCGCTCGGCGGCGGTCCGGACGACCCGCTCGAGGCGGTCGACGTCGGTGACCCGGGGGAAGACCTCGACGGAGACGGGGGCGTCGGGAAACTGGAGGAGGGCGGCGCGGGCGACCCGCTCGGCCGTGCGACCCGTCCCGTCGCTGATGACGACGATGTGGGTCGGTTCCGATATCGGAGACACGTCCACCTCGCGGTTGGTGCCTCCGGGCTATCCCGCCCGGCCGCCGGCCGCCGGTGAGGAGGCGGCATGGAGGCCTGGCTCGAGGGCGTGGAGATCGTCGACCTGTCCCGGTTGGTCCCGGGTCCCGCCTGCACCTGGTACCTGCAGGGCATGGGGGCGCGGGTGGTCAAGGTGGAGGAGCCGGGCCTGGGGGACTACCTCCGGGCGGTACCCCCCTTCGACGAGCGGGGGATCGGCGCTTGGTACGCGGCGCTCAACGCCGGCAAGCGCTCGGTGGCCCTCGACCTGCGGCGCGAGGCCGACCGAGAGGCCTTCCTGGCGCTGCTCGGGGCGGCGGACGTGCTGGTCGAGAGCTTCCGCCCGGGGGTGCTCGCCCGCCTCGGCCTCGCCCCGGAGGCGCTGCGGCGGCGCTTCCCCCGCCTGGTCATCGCGAGCATCACCGGCTTCGGCCAGCGGGGCCCCTGGCGGGATCATCCCGGTCACGACCTCGGCTACCAGGGCCTCGCCGGGGCCCTGGCCCTGGCGGCGCGCCACGACGGGGTGCCGGACCTGCCGGGGGTGCAGGTGGCCGACATCGCCGGCGGCGCGCTCACGGCGGCGATGCAGGTGGCGGCGGCGCTGTACCGCCGCGAGCGCACCGGCGAGGGCGACTGGCTCGACGTGTCGATCACCGAGGGCGCCCTGGCCCTGGTCCTCGGGGCCCACGCCCAGGCCGCGATCGCGGGGCGCAACCCGACGCCCGGCGGCGAGATGCTCACCGGCGGGCTGGCGAACTACGGCATCTACGCCTGCGCCGACGGCGGCCTGGTCGTGGCCGCCCCCATCGAGCCGCGCTTCCAGGAGGCCTTTCGCCGGGCGCTCGGCGAGGCGGTGCCCATGGAGCGCGAGGCCCTGGCGGCGCTGTTCCGCACCCGCCCCCGGGACGCCTGGGTGGCGCTGCTCGGCGAGGCCGCGGTCTCGCCGCTGCTCGAGCTCGACGAGCTGGCCGGCCACCCGGTGCACCGGGCGCGGGGCTCGCTGACCCGCGACGGCCGGCGGGTGCGCCCCCCGGGTCCCGGCGGACCCGCCGACGCGATACCCTGTGCGCGCCTCGGCGAGCACACCGCGGAGGAGCTCAGCCGCGTGGGCGTCGACCCGACGCCCTTCGTCGGAGGCCGGGAGCGCGACGACCGATGATCCACCTGCCCCTCGCCGGAGCCGACCCCCTCGCCCTCGACCTCCACCCGGTGGACTGGGGCGCCGTGGCGCTGGCCTCGGCGATCATCTTCGCGATCCTCGGCCGGCGCCTCCTCGCCGACCTGCGGCGCTGGCTCGGCTGACTCCCGGGCGGTTCCTCAGGCGGCCTCGGCCACCACCGCCAGCACCAGCACGAGGACGACGAGGGCGGCGTGGACCGCGAGGTGGCGGCGCACCGCCGGCAGGGCGGCGCGGTAGGCGGCCGGGTCCTTGACCTCGAGGTCGCGGTCGAGCTTCCGCAGGGGCTCGAGGGTCCAGATCTCGAGCTTGATGTTGCTCACCCAGAGGGCGAAGAAGGCGAGCCAGGCGGCGAGCTCGAGGCGTTCGGGCCCGCTGGCCCACCCCCAGGAAAAGGCGCCGTGGCGCAACCAGTGGCGCCACAGGGCCCCGAAGACGCAGGCGCCGAGCGACAGGCCGAGGCCCGGCCCCCACGCCTGCCAGGTGCGGACGACGTGCCAGGGCTCGCCCCGCGTGAGCCGGCCGGCGAGGGGGACGAGGATGGCGAAGGCGACCAGCGGCCCGCCGTAGAGCAGGAAGCCGAGGTCGCGCAGGATGGTGGCGAGCACGTCCATGGTGGCCGAAGCGATACCGCTCGCGGTGGCGCCGTGTCAAGCGCCGGCCCGACGGGAGTGGAGGAGCGCGGCGGTCGAGGAGCGCCGGCTCAGCGCCGGGCCGCCGCCTCGCGCTCGTCGCCGCCGAAGAAGCGGCGGTAGAGGTCCTCGGCCAGCATCGTGCCCTGCGCCGCCGTCTTGCCGATGAGGGCGCCGGTGCCGCCGATCGCCCCGGCGACGGTGTAGGGCAGGAAGGCCAGGGCCCCGGCGGTCTCGCCGAGGGTCTCGCTGCCCGTCCAGCGGCGGACGGCCTCGCGGGCGTCGAAGGCGCCCCGGGCGGCGAACTCCGAGGCCGAGATCGGGCGGCCGCGGTCGTCGTGGAACAGGCCCGTCTCGCGGGCGGCCTCGTCGCCGGCGCGGCCGATGGAGATGCCGGCGCTGAGCGCCGCCGCCGGGCCGGAGATCGCGAGGTTGGGGTAGGCGGCGCCGGACACCATGTCGGCGCCTCCCTGGATGCCGTCGAGGATGCGGTCGCTGGCCGGAGCCTCCTCGTCGAGCACCGCCGAGAGCACCTTCGCCCCGCCGCCCGCCACCCGCAGCACGCTGGCCGCGCCGCCGACCTGCGACACCAGGCCGGCGTGGGCGGTCCCGAGCCCGCGGTTCAGCGCCGCGTCGCCGAGCCACTCGGCCCCGCGCAGCACGCTCGAGGCCGCGCCGTAGCCCGAGGCCAGGGCGTCGAGGTTGTCGGAGGCGCCGCGGCCGGCCTCGCCCTTCACCGCGGCGTTGCCGAGGAGGTCCTGGGCGTCCTTCGCGCGGACGCCGCCGGCGGCGTCCGCGCGAAGGACGCCCAGGACCTCCTCGGCAACGCCGCGGTGAAGGG
>WGAH01000565.1 GCA_015489145.1 Deltaproteobacteria bacterium | reverse complement strand
CCCCGGGGGCGACCCCGGGGCTTCGAGCGCGCGGCGCGGGCCCGCGACTACAGGCCGGTCTCCTTGACGGTGGCGGCCACCTTGTCGGCGGTGACCTGCAGCGCGGCCTTCTCGTCGTCGGTCAGCGAGATCTCGAGGATCTTCTCGACGCCGCCGGCGCCGATGACGCAGGGCACGCCGATGAACAGGCCGTTGATGCCGTACTCGCCCTCGCACAGCGCGGCGCTGGGGATCACGCGCTTCTTGTCCTTGAGGTAGGCCTCGGCCATCTCGAGGGAGGCGGCGGCGGGGCTGAAGTAGGCGCTGCCGTTCTTGAGCAGCCCGACGATCTCGGTGCCGGCCTTGCGGGTGCGGTCGACGATGGCGTCGATCTTCTCCTGCGGGAGCAGGTCGGTCAGGGGCACGCCGCCGACGGTGGCGAGGCGGGGGAGCGGCACCATCGTGGGGCCGTGGCCGCCGAGCACCGTCGCCGCGATGTCCTTGGTGGAGACGTTGAGCTCCATGGCGACGAAGGCGGCGAAGCGCGCGGTGTCGAGGGCGCCGGCCATGCCGACCACCCGGTTCTTCGGGAAGCCGGTGAGCTTGTAGAAGGTGTAGACCATCGCGTCGAGCGGGTTGGTCACGAGGATGCAGAAGGCGTCCGGCGCGTAGGTCTTCACGCCCTCGGCGACCTTGCGGATGATGCCGAGGTTGACGCTGAGGAGGTCCTCCCGGCTCATGCCCGGCTTGCGGGGCACGCCGGCGGTGATGATCACCACGTCGGCGCCGGCGATGTCGGCGTAGTCCGAGGTGCCGGTGAGCTTGGCGTCGACCTTGGCGTGGGGGGTGGCCTCGGTGATGTCGAGGGCCTTGCCCTTGACCCGGCTCTCCATCTCGGGGATGTCGACGATGACGATGTCGCCGAGTTCCTTGTAGGTGGCGAGCAGCGCCTGGATGCCGCCGATCTGGCCACCGCCGATGAGCGCGATCTTGCTTCGTGCCATGGGAGACTCCCTTCCGTTCTGCGGGACCCGCGGTCCCTGGTGCCGGGCGGTCGGGCGGTCGGCCGACCCTGGCCCACCGTGCCGCACGCCCTCCGGCGGGTCTCCGTAGCCGCATGGGGGCGGTTCTTCAACCGTCGGTCGGGGGAGGCGGCTCGCCGAAGCCGGGGTTCCCGCCCCGGATCCCGCCAAACCTGACCTGCCTCACCCCTCGGCGGACCCGCTACTCCGCGGCGGCGTGCTCGGCCCGGTACTCGAAGTTGTCCTGCACCTGGAGCACCAGCCCGCGGCTCGCGAGGTCGACCATCGTGAAGATGAAGAAGATCGCCAGGAACCACAGGGCCGCGCCGAAGACGAAGCGGTTGAAGGGCACGTCCCACTTCATGTGCATGAAGAACAGGACGACCAGCGAGGCCTTGGCGGTGGCGATGCCCATGGCGACGGCCACGCTCGCCAGCGACGGCAGCCCCATGTAGGACACCGCCACCGTCGCGACGGTGAGGACGAGGAGCGCCCCGTAGACCGCCAGGTAGGTGCGGACGGGCGAGACGTGGGGAGCGGCGGCGGTGGACATGGGGCCTCCCTCCTACTTGACCAGGTAGAGGAGCGGAAAGAGGAAGATCCAGATCAGATCGACCAGGTGCCAGTAGAGCCCGACGTTCTCGACGGCGGCGTAGCGGCGCGGGGTGAAGTCGCCCCGGCGGATCCGCACCGCGATCCAGGTGAGCACGCCCATGCCCACCAGGACGTGCAGCCCGTGGACCCCGGTCATCATGAAGTAGATCGAGAAGAAGAGCTGCGGCGCGTCGTGGACCGCCTCGGCGGCGGGAACCTCCCAGCCGGTGAAGTGCCGGCCGGGCAGCAGCCCCTCGTGGAACTTGTGGCTGTACTCCCAGGCCTTCACGACCATGAACACGCCGGCGAAGCCGATGGTGGCGAGCACGTAGCGGAAGGCCGACCCGTTCTGCCCGACCTGCACGGCGCGAACGGCGAGGGCCATCGTGAGGCTGCTGGTGAGCAGCACCACCGTGTTGAGCGCCCCCGCGGGAATGCTCAGGTGCTCGTAGGCGTGGTGGAAGGTCTCCGGGTACAGGTAGCGCAGGGCGATGTAGGCCATGAACAGGCCGCCGAAGAACAGGATCTCCTGCGCGAGGAAGTACCACATGCCCAGCTTGGCGGCGGCGTTCTGCTGCTCCAGGCTGTGGAAGTGGTGGGCGAGGCCCTCGGGGTGGCCGTCGGTGTGCTCGGCGGCGGTGGCGA
>WGAH01000564.1 GCA_015489145.1 Deltaproteobacteria bacterium | reverse complement strand
GTGGACCAGGACTGCGACGGGGCGAGCGACGACGACGCGGACGGCGACGGGCACGACGCCGAGGCCCGCGGCGGCGACGACTGCGACGACGCCGACGCGGGCGTGAACCCGGACGCGACCGAGACCGGCGGCGACGGGATCGACGCCAACTGCGACGGCTTCGACTTCCCCGATGCCGACGGCGACGGCGTTCCCGCCGACCAGGACTGCGACGACGCCGACCCGACGGTCTACCCCGGGGCGCCGGAGACCTGCTACGACGGCGTGGTGCAGGACTGCGACGGCCCCGGCGACGCCGACTGCGACGGCGACGGGCACGACGCGGCCGAGCAGGGCGGCGACGACTGCGACGACGCCGACCCGGCGGTGTACCCGGGGGCGACCGAGACCTGGTACGACGGGGTGGACGCCGACTGCGCCGGGGACGACGACGACGACGCGGACGGCGACGGGCACGACGCCGAGGCCCGCGGGGGCGACGACTGCGACGACGCCGACCCCGACCGCCACCCCGGGGTCGAGCGGGACGGCTGCGGCGGCGGGGACGAGGACTGCGACGGCACGGTGGACGAGGACTGCGGCGCGGACACCGGCGGCGGCGACGACACCGGCGACGGCGGGGCCTCGGACGGCGGCGGCTCCGACGGGGGCGGTTCCGACGGCGGCGCCGAGACCGGCTGGACCGATCCGAACGAGGGGTGGTCGCCCCCGGTGGACACGGGCTACGATCCCGGGGTCCAGGCCGGACGCTGCGGCTGCGCCGCCAGCGGTGCCGGCGGTGGCTGGACGGCGCTGCTCGGGCTGATCCTCGCCCTGCGCCGCCGGGAGGACCGCGGTGAGCCCCACTCGAAGAACAGGCCGCGCGGCGCGGCGCGGCGGGATCGCGCTCCTCGTCGCGAGCGGCTGTAGCACCGACTTCCAGGTCGCCGACCAGGGGCCGCGCCTCGTCACCTCGGCGGTGGTCGACGCCGGCACGGTGGCGGTGGGCGGCAGCGCGGACGTCGAGGTGAGCCTCGGCGCCGCCTTCGGCACGGTGCAGGTGGTCTCGGCCGAGGTGGCGGGCGACTTCTTCTCGCTCCTCGACACCGAGCTGCCGGCGGTGGACGAGGGGGAGGCCGCCGCCCTGCGGGTGCGCTACGCGCCCACCGAGGAGGGCTGGCACACGGCCACCCTTCGCATCGAGACCGACGAGCCGCGCGACGCCGTCCACGAGGTCACCCTGCGCGGCCACGCGGCGGAGGCCGACGCCCGGGTCTGGCCCCTGGTGGTCGACTTCGGCCCCGTCGAGCCCGGCGGCCTGGGCACGGGCTGGTTCGTCGTCGACAACCAGGGCGCGGCCCCGGTCGAGGTGCTGGCGGCGACGGTGAGCGACGGCGACTTCTCGGTGGGCAGCAGCCTGCCGCTCACGGTGCAGGCCGGCACCGAGCAGGTGATCAGCGTCTCCTTCGAGCCCGACGACGACGCGCCCGCGGGGGCCACGCTGCTCCTCGACGCCGGCGGCGTCGTCGTTTTCGACCCCATCACCCTCCGGGGCAACGACTGCGCCACCGCCTCGGGCGAGCTGTACGACTGGGACGGCGACGGCTACGGCTACTGCGGTTCCGACTGCGACGACTGGGACGGCGGCGTCCACCCGGGGGCGACGGAGACCTGCGACGGGGTGGACGAGGACTGCGACGGGCAGGTCGACGAGGGCACGAGCTGCGTGGACGACGACGGCGACGGGTGGAGCGAGGACGAGGGCGACTGCGACGACGCCGACGCCGCGATCTCGCCGGGGGCCGACGAGGTGCCCGGCAACGGCATCGACGACGACTGCGACGGGGTGACCGACGACGGCACCCTCGACGCCGACGGCGACGGCTTCGCCACCTCCGGCGGCGACTGCGACGACGGGGACGCCTCGGTGCACCCGGGTGCGGCGGAGTCGGCCAACGGGGTGGACGACGACTGCGACGGGCAGGTGGACGAGGGGACGAGCGCCTCCGACGACGACGGCGACGGGTACAGCGAGGACGAGGGCGACTGCGACGACACCGACGCCTCGATGCATCCCGGGGCGACCGAGACGGCCGACTGGCGCGACGAGGACTGCGACGGCACCGTCGACGAGGGCACGCGCTACGCCGACGACGACGGCGACGGCTGGACGGAGTACGCCGGCGACTGCGACGACGACGACGCCTCGGTCAACCCGGGGGCCGTCGAGGTGAGCGGCAACGGGGTGGACGACGACTGCGACGGGGTGACGGAATGACCGGCGGCGCGCGCATCGCGGCCCTCTCGGCGCTGCTGGCGGCCGGCACCGCCCGCGCCGCCGACGTGTGGATCTACTACAACGGCACCTACATCACCTACGCCGAGGTGGACGAGCTCAAGACGGCGATCTCGGACGCCGGCGGCTCGGTTCGCACCACCACCTCCTCGATCTGGCCCACGAGCTGGTCCGGCTACCGCCTGGTGGTGATCCTGCTTCCGGCCTCGAGCTTCAACAGCAGCCAGGTCGCGGCGCTCAAGAGCTTCGTCAACGGCGGCGGGCGCCTGGTGGTGGCCGGCGACCAGGTGGTCAGCGGCTACTGGGAGACGGCCAACGACAACGTGGACGCGCTGCTCGCCGACCTCGGCACCGGCATGAGCCTGTCGGGCACCTCGCTCGGGGGCACCTGCACCGCGACGACGGCGCTTGCCAGCGACCAGGTGACCGACGGGGTGAGCAAGGTCTACCTCGCCGCGAGCAACGGCATCAGCGGGGGCACGGCGCTGGTGCGCTACGGCAGCACCCCGCTGGTGAGCGCCGACCAGCCCTCGGGGGCCACCCACGGCCGCACCCCCTACGACGTCATCGCCTCGGGCGACGTCAACCTCCTCCTCGGCGGCTGCCCGGCGGCCCTCGGGGCGGGGGCCAACTACACCCTGTGGGCCAACCTCTACGAGGGGGCCTGCGCCGACGACGACGGCGACGGCTACGGCGATTCCTCCTGCGGCGGCGGGGACTGCGACGATTCCGACGCCAGCGTGAACCCCGGCGCCTCCGAGACGCCCTACGACGGCGTCGACCAGGACTGCGACGGCGCCGACCTCACCGACGTGGACGAGGACGGCTACGACGCCGACACGGTGGGC
>WGAH01000563.1 GCA_015489145.1 Deltaproteobacteria bacterium | reverse complement strand
CCTGGTACGACGGGGTGGACCAGGACTGCGACGGCAACGACGACGACGCCGATGGCGACGGGGTTCCGGTCGAGGCGGACTGCGACGACGCCGACCCGGCGCGGGCCCTCGTCGCGCCCCGCCCCGGCTGGCGCGTGGAGGGCTGCGAACTGGTGCCGGAGCGGGCGGCGGGTTGCGCCTCGGCGGCCGGGCCGGCGAGCCTGGCGTGGCTGGTCGGGCTGGTCGCTGTCGGGTGGCGCCGGCGCGGGCTACCTTGGGGCGACGACCCCCCCCGAGGTTCCCATGATCGCACCGTTGCTCCTCGTCCCGATCCTGGCCGCCTGCCAGCCCGAGGCCGATGACACGGGCGGCGGTGCGGTCGAGGTCTTCGACGAGGCCACCCTCACCGACGCCAACAACTACGCCTTCTCCGGCACCCTGACCGTCGGCAACGACCCGGTGGCCGCCGCCGAGGACGCCACCGTGGACTGGTCGGCCCTCACCGAGGACCTCCAGGGCCACGCCCTCGACCCGGCCGCCGACATCGACCAGCTCGGGCTCGTGGCCTACCGCTACCTCTCGCCCGAGGAGGTGACGGAGGCCATCGAGTCCGACAGCCTCCAGATGTCCGACGTGAGCGTCTACCTCCAGTTCCTCAACGAGGCGGAGGCGACGAGCTGCCTGCTCAGCGAGTTCACGCTGTTCGGCAACCCCGTCGACGTGCTGTCCTACATGGAGGAGGGCTCGGCCACCTGGATGCTGCTCCTCGGCGAGGGCACCACCCCCGGCCAGGGGGTGCGGGCGATGAAGTTCTTCGAGCCCCTCGACGGCATCGACGACCACGAGATCACGGTCACCGACGGGGATGCGGTGCTCGATGTGGACGCCGACCTCAGCTCGCTGGAACCCGTCCGCATCGCCGCCGACGACCCGGGGGTGCGCTTCGACTGGTCCGGCATCACGGTGGACGGCCGCGGCCAGGACATCGAGCTGAACGACATCGACAGCGTGCTGCTCGCCCGCTACGACGACCTGGGCGTGGCGGACCTGGAGGCGGGCTTCCTCGACCTCGAGACCCTCGCCGACGCGATGTGGACCGCCGAGGTCGAGGGCGAGACGGCGCTCGACACCGAGCAGCTCGCGGGCGACCTCCCCTTCGAGGGCTTCACTCCCGAGGCGACCTGGCTGCTCGCCCTGCGGTGCGGCACCTGCATGAACCCGGCGCCGCTGTTCCTCACCGTCGTCGACCCGGTGCGCGCCGAGCCGTAGCCGCCGCGGCCGGCGGCCTCAGGGCGTGCCGAGCCGCTGGCGCACGAGCTCGAGGTTGTGGCGGGCCTCCGCCATGTCGGGGTCGAGGGCGAGGGCGCGTTCCAGGGCCGCCTCGGCGCCGGGCAGGTCGCCGGAGAGGAGCAGGGCCGTGCCGAGGTTGGCGGCGGCCCGGGCGTGGTTCGGGTCGGCGGCGAGGGCGGCGCGAAGCTCGGCGATGGCCTCGTCGAGTCGCCCGGCGGGACCGAGGGCCGTGCCGAGGGCGGCGTGGGCCTCGGCGCTGTCCGGGTCGAGGGCGACGGCGCGGCGGCAGGCCTCCACGGCGCCGGCGGGCGGGCCGGCGAGCTGGGCGGCCTGGCAGCGGGCGAGCCAGGCGGTCGGGTCGGCCGGGGCCAGCTCGGTGGCGCGGGCCAGGGCGTCGAGGGCGCCGGCGGCGTCGCCGGCCTGGAGGCGGGCCACCCCGAGGTTGCGCCAGATCCCGGCACGCTCGGGGGCCATCGCCGCCGCCCGGGCGAACAGCGGCACCGCCTCGGCGGGTCGTCCCGCGGCCACCCGGGCGTTGCCCCGCGCGAGCAGCAGGTCGAGGTCGGAGCCCCCGAGCCGGGCCGCCTCCCGCAGCGCCGCCTCCGCCCGGTCGGGCTCGCCGAGGGCGGTCCAGGCCTTGCCGAGGGCCACCAGCGCCTCGACGTAGTCCGGGCGGAGGGCGAGGGCGCGCTCGAGCTCGGGGATCGCCGCGCGCGCGTCGCCGCGGTCGAGGAGGGCCCCGCCGAGGTTGAGGTGCGGCCGGGCCTTGTCGGGGGCCCTGGCCGCCGCTTCGGCCCACAGGCGCACCGGGTCGGCCCACACCCGGTTGCGGGCCACCGTCGCCGCCGCCAGGACGGCCACCAGCGCCGCGACCAGGGGGACGCGCCCGCGCCGGGGCAGCAGCGCCCAGCCGGCCGCCGCGAGGCCGAGAAAGGCGCCGGCCGAGGGCAGGTAGACCCGGTGCTCGAACATCGGGTCGACGATGGGGGCCAGGCTGGACTCGACGGAGAGGCCGAGGAAGAACCAGAGGATGCCCAGGCCCGCCAGCGTCGCGGTCCCGCCCCGGCGCGCGAGCAGCAGGCCGGCGGCGGCCAGGGCGAGCAGGGCGAGGCCGGCGGCGGCGACGGGGGGATCGAGGAAGCGGTCGTGGACGGTCACCGCCGGGTCCACCGACTGGCCGACCGGCAGGAGCAGCAGGCGCAGGTAGCGCAGGATCACCGGCAGCTCGGTGGCGAGGTAGGTCAGGGGCGGCATGTCGGTGCCGGCGCGAAAGCCGTGGACCTCGACGCCGGCCGCCGCGGCGTCGGGGGGCGCCGAGCCGGTGAGCAGCACGGTGGCCGGCACGATGGCGAGGAGGGGGGCCCAGGGGGCCAGGCGGAGGAAGCGGCGCGGCGGGCCCCGGAACAGGGCCGCTTCGAGCAGGAGGATCGCGAGGGGGAGGGTGAAGGCGATCTCCTTGGTGAACATCGCCAGCGCGCCGGCGAGGATCGCCGCCGCCGTCCAGCCGCCGTCCCGCCCCCCGCGCTCCCGGCGCAGGCGGCCGGCCAGCCAGGCGGCGCAGGCGAGGAGGTAGAACAGCGTCGCCAGGGAGGTGAAGCGCTGGACGATGTAGGTGAC
>WGAH01000562.1 GCA_015489145.1 Deltaproteobacteria bacterium | reverse complement strand
GGCCCTGGCGAACTGGTACAGCGCCGTGGTGGCCTTCCTCTTCGCCGGGGCCCTGCTCGTTTTCGGGGGGCCCCGGGGGCGCGGTCGCCGGGCGCTGGCCCTGGCGCTGGGGTTGGCCCTGGTGGCCCCGGTGGCCTGGGGGGTCCACGCCGCGGCCACCGCGCCGGACAACCTCGTCGGCATCAAGAACGCCCGCGAGGTCCACACGGTGCGCCGCACCGTCGGGGCGGCCGATCCCATCGTCTACTTCGCGCCGGGCGACTACCGATCGCCGGACTTTCGCGAGCTCTCCAAGTACGCCGAGGGCTTCTTCCACTGCCACTACCTCGGCTACGCGCTCCTCCTCGGCGCCGGCCTCGCCGCCCTTCGCCGGCGGCGCGGCACCGGCTTCCTGTGGGCGGCCGGGCTCGCCGGCATGGTGCTCTCGCTGGGGCCCGTGCTGGTCCACGACGGCCTGCCGGTGATCGTCATGGGGGACCGGGCGATCCCGCTCCCCTACATCCTGGTCGAGCGGCTGCCGGGCTTCTCCTCGCTGTCCCTGCTCTACCGCCTGGGCCAGGCCCCCGCCCTCGCCCTCGCCCTGCTCGCCGCCCTCGGGGTCGCCGACTGGGGACCGCAGCGGGTCGCCGTGGCCGCTGCCCTCGTGCTGGCGGAGGTGCGGTGGTTGAGCCCCATCGGCGGGGCCATCGGCGTCGTCGACGCCACCCCGGACCCGGCCGTGGAGGCCCTGGCCGCCGCCCCGCCCGGAGCGGTGATGAACTTCCCGGTCGCCGGCGGCCGGGACTACCTCTACGAGCAGACGGTGCACCACAAGCCGGTCGCGGGCACCTTGAACTTTCCCAACAACCTCGCCGGCCGCCGGGTGTGGAAGGCGATGCTCTCGGTGGTCGACGCGCCCCCCGAGCGCTTCCGGGAGGTGGTCGGGCGCGAGGCGCGCAGGCGCGGTATTCGCTACCTCGTGGTCCACATCGACCCCATGGCGAGGCCCGACATGCACGACGAGGCGGTGGCGGCGGCGAAGCGCGCCCTGGACCCCCTGGCCGGAAGCGAGGGGGCGGCCGGCGAGGCCGGCGACGGCCCGGCGGCGCTCGCCACGCCCTCGCCGGTGCGGGTGTACGCGCTGTGGTGAAGCTCCCGCCCATCGCGGTCCACCGCTTCGCCGGGGATGCCGGGACGCCTCCCTCGGGCGAGCCCGGCGCGCGCACCTTCCTCGGGATGCCCCTCGCCGAGAGGCAGGACCGCGCCTTCCTCCTCGCCGGGCTGCGGCCACCCGGCCAGGCGGCGGACGGCGAGCCCGTCGGGGCGCTGGCGGTGCGGCGGGACGTGGCGTTGACCGCCGAGGCGGTGGCCGCCTTCGTCGAGGCCGCCCGGGCCACCGGGCGGGACGCCCGCTGGACGGCCGGGGGGCGCTTCGGCGCCTTCTCGCAGGACCTCGCCCTGGGAGATGCGGGGCCCTGGCTGGTCTGGCTGGAGGGCGGCGGGGAGCCCGATCCCCAGCGGCTCGCGGCGGCGGAACCCGTCGAGGTCGACGTGAAGGAGCGGCTCTTCCAGGTGCCCGTCGCCCGGGGCGGCGATGGCCCCCTGGTCGTCGAGGTCCCGCTCTCCGACCGCCTCGTGCTCCCCACCGGCCACTGGCTCCAGGCCTTGTGGGCGAACCTCCTCGGGCTGGCGCCCTTCCTGTGGCGTGAGCTGGCGGGGCGCAACGTCCTGTCGGTGGCCTGGCGGGTCGGCCTCGCGGCGCTGCGGGCGCGCTCCGTCGACCCCATCCGGGTCGGCGCCCGCCTCGTGCGCCGGGGGCGCGGTTGCCGCATCCACCCCACCGCCGTCGTCGAGGCGAGCTGGCTGGGGGACGGGGTCGAGGTCGGGGCGCACGCGGTGGTGCGGGCGAGCGTGCTCGCGGACGGGGCCGGCGTCGAGGACCTCGCGGTGGTCGAGGGGAGCGTGCTCGGGCGCGGCGCCCGCGTGCAGCGGCAGGCGATGGTGAAGTACGCCCTCCTCGAACCGGGCGCGATGGCCGCCGGCGCCATGCAGCTCGGCGTCCTCGAGCGCCGCGCCTCCCTCAAGTGGGGGGCGGCGCTCATGGACCAGTCCTTCGACGGGCCGGTGCGCGTGGCGGTGGGCGACCGGCTCGTCATCGCGCCCCTGGGCCTCGCCGGCTGCTGCGTGGGGGAGGGGGCCACCGTGGGG
>WGAH01000561.1 GCA_015489145.1 Deltaproteobacteria bacterium | reverse complement strand
GTGTTCGCGCCCGACGAGGGCGCTCCTCCCGCCGACGCGCCCGCCCCGGAAGGCGGGCCCCCGGAGGACGCCACCCCCACGGTCGAGTGGCGCGCGCCGGTGCCCACCGGCGACCAGTCGTTCCTCGGCGCGGCGCATCCCGACGTGGAACTCGTGGTCTTCCGCGACCTCCAGGACCCCTTCTCCCGCCGCCTCCTGCCGAACCTCGACGCCCTCTCGGCGCGCCACCCGGACGTGGCGATTCACTTTCGAGACTTTCCCCTGGACTTCCACGCCCGGGCCCGCGATGCCCACCGGGCCGCCCGCTGCGCCGACCGCGAGCACCGGATGCTGCCCTTCGTGGAGCAGCTCTACCGGCTGTCCGCGGACGATCCGGGCGACCTCGGGCCCCGGCTGCTGGCGAGGGCCGCGCGTGCCGCCGGCCTCGACATGGCGGACTGGCGCGATTGTCTCTCCGACCCCGCCGTGGCCGCCGACATCGACGCCGACATCGCCGCCGGCGTGGCGCTGGGCGTGAACGGCACCCCCACCACCTTCGTGCAGCGGCGGCCCTCGGAGGGGGCCGCCCCCGACGAGCCCGTTCCCGTCGTGCGCCTCGACGGCCTGAAGTCCGTGGACGAGCTGGCGGCGGCCGTCGCGACGGTGCGGGGCGCGAGGCGCTGAGCGGCGATGCCGGCCATCCGGCGGCGCGCCTCGCCCCCGGTGATGCCGGCGCTCCCACGCGGACCGAGGGGGCCGTGGCCCGCTGCCCCTACGCCGGCCGCCCCGCGTCCTCCGGGACCTCGGCCTCGTCCGTCCCACCGCCGAGCACCTCGGCCAGCGCCGCCCGCAGGGCCTCGGGGTCGTCGTCGCCGTGGCGCAGGGCCTCGCGGCGGTGGGCGAGGTCGAGGAACAGGGTCTCGGCGGCCTCGGCGCCGACGATGCCCTCCGCCTCGGCCTCCCGGAGGGCGTCCTCCTCGATCGACAGCAGGTGGAGGGCGGTTTCCTGCACCCGCTCGTCCGCGAGGCGGGCGCCGGCGACCCGGGCGGCCTCCTGCCGGGCTTCCGCCAGGCGGGCCTCGTAGTAGGCCCCCAGGCGGCGCTGCACCTCGGGGTCCACCAGCCCCATCGCCGCCCGCCGGCGCAGCTCCCGCTCGGCGCTGGCCGCCATCAGCGCCCGGGCCCGGGCGCGCTCGTAGGCGGCGCGGCCCTCGGCGTCCACGGTGATGCCCAGCCGCCGCAACAGGCCGCCCATGGTGAGCCCCTGCACGAACAGGCTGAGGCTGACGATGCCGAAGACGAGGAACAGCAGCAGCCGCCGCCCGGGAAAGTCGTCGGGCAGGCCGACCACGAGCACCATCGACAGGCTGCCCCGCAGGCCGCCCCAGGCCAGCACGTGGGCCCAGGCCGGCGGCACCGGCTCGACTCGCATGCGGCGAATGAGCGGGAACAGGCCGTAGACCGCCGCCGCCCTCCCGGCGAGGACCGCGAGGAAGGCGAGGGCGATGAAGCCGCTCCGCCCGATCAGCTCGGGCACGTCCAGCTCGAGGCCGACGAGGAGGAACACGAAGGAGTTGGCGAAGAAGGCGAGGAAGCCCCAGAAGTCCACCACGGCCACCCGGGTGGCGGCGCTCATGCCGTAGCGGCTGCCGAAGGTGCCGAGCACCATGCCGCCGGCCACGCAGGCCAGCACCCCCGAGGCGTGCAGGCGCTCGGCGAGGATGAAGCTGCCGTAGGCCAGCACGAAGCTCAGGGCCGTCTCGATGAGGCGATCGTCGACCTGCCGGGTGAGCACGCTGACGACGAGGCCGAGGATCGCGCCGCTCGCGGCCCCCACCCCCGCCATCCACAGGAAGGTGCGCAGGCCGTAGACCGCCAGGGCTCCGGGCTGGTCGAGGCCCGGGGCCGCGGCCGAGGCGTCGAGGCCCAGCACGCCGAGGACGATGACGAAGACCACCACCGCCACGCCGTCGTTGAGCAGGCTCTCGCCCTCGACCAGCAGGTAGAGGCGCCGGTCCACGCCGAGGGTGCGGAACAGGGCCAGCACGCTGATCGGGTCGGTGGCGGCGATCATCGCCGCGAGGAGCACCGCCTGCGGCCAGCCGAAGTCGGCGGCGCCGGCCAGGCCGAGCAGGCCCCGGGCCGCCGCCGCGGTGACGGTGACCGCCACGAGCACCCCGGGCACCGCCAGCAGCAGGATGGGGCCGGCGTCGCGGCGGAAGCGGGCGAAGTCGACGTGGTAGGCGGCCTCGAACAGCAGGGCCGGCAGGAACACCGGCATGAGCAGCTCGGGGGTGAGGTGGAGCCCCTGGAGCGACTCGAGGTGGAACAGGCCGAGGCCCACGCCGGCCACCACCAGCGCGAGGGTGTAGGGCAGGCGCGCCCGCCGGGCGGCGATGCCCACCAGGGCCGCGACCACGAGGAGGAGGAGGACCTGGCTGACCGCGTGTTCCATGCGGGCAGGCTATCGCGCCCGCGGCTCCGCCTCCGGCCGGCATCGCGGCGGCGGAAGGTACGCCGGCCGAGCGCCGTCGCCCCCGAGCGGGTGGGCAGCGCGGTCCAGCCGTGCAGGAATCGGCACCCTTGTCGACAAGCCCCCCGCGAGTGCTAGCCCCGCCGAACAACCCCCGTCAGGATGCTAGGGGTCGGCATCAGGATGCTGGGGTTTCGGCCTTTTTCGCCCCCCGCCCGCGTCCGCCGCAACGGTGAAACCTGGCTTTTCGCGGCACCCCGGCCTCCAGCGCTAGCATCATGAGGGGGGTTGTTTTTCGCCCCTAGCATCGAGCGGGGGCTTGTCGAGAAGCCCCTCGGGCATGATCGCGCGAGGCGGCTTCTCGTCCCGCCCGTCGCGCGAACTCGCCTCGAAGCCGCCCCGGGCGACGGTCCGCCCCGTCGCGGCTCCCCGTGGGCGGGGCCCGCTGTCCGGCCCGGTCGGCCGCCGGCCCTCAGCCTTCCAGGAATCCGGCGGGACCGGCGGTTTTCGCGCCGTCGCCGCGCAGGGGGCGGCGCAGCTCGAGCTTGCGTCCGGCCTCCTCGCCCGCGCGGTAGCCGCGCAGGCCGCGCACCGGGGCGCTCGACCCGGTGCTCCTGCGCCGCGGGTACCGGTCGTGGGACCAGTCTTCGAGGGCGGCATCGCCCACCCACACGAGGCCCTCCTCGGCGCGGCAGGTGCGGGCCTGCTCTTCGAGGCGGTCGTGGAAGCCGGTCATCACGCCCACCAGGAAGGCCCGGCGCTCGCGGCCGGTCAGGCCCCGCTCGACCCGGGCGCGCTGCCAGAGGCGCTCGGCCGTCTCGCGCACGGTGCCCCACACCCACTCGGCCACCTCGAGGTTGGCGCGGGTGCCCATGATCTCGAAGCAGGTGCCCCACTTCAGGCGCTTGCGGTCGAACTCCTGGACCCAGATCCCCTCGACGAAGAAGTGCGAGACCAGGATGGTGGCGAGGATCTTGTCGGAGAGGGGGACGCGGAGCTGGACCGGCCGCAGGCGGCGGTAGCCGTAGGTCCGCGCCTCGCCGCGCACGGCGTCCTCGGACAGGTTGTGCTTGAGCAGCAGCCGGTGGGCCGCCGCCAGCGCCGCCTGGGCCTCGTGCTCGTTGGGACTCGAGGACAGCGCCAGGAGCGCGCGAACGCGCCGCAGCACCTTGGGTTCCGGCGCCGCCTCCTCGGCGAGCGGCCTCGCCAGCGCGGCTTCGAGGCGGAAGGAGCTGTAGACCCAGCGAAAGGCCGGCCCGTGGGGGGGCTCGTCGTCGCGCCGCAGGACCTCCGAGACGAACTGGTGCGCCATCTCGTGCAGCAGCACCGCCTCGACCTCGGCCCAGGGCGCCTCGTGGACGAGGGGGCGCGACAGCGAGATCGTGCGGGTGCGCGGCGTCCACCGCCCGAGGTCGCTCCGGCCGGCGTGGAGGGCGAAGACGGGCGGCCTGAGCGACTGGCGGAAGCGGGCGTGGTTGAACCCGTGCCAGGCCTCGCGCACCGCGCGGAGGAGGGCGGCGTCGAGGCGGAAATCGGTGGAGGCGCGCTTGGTCATGCCCGGCGCGCTAACCGGCCAGCGTCGCGAGCAGCACCTGCACCCGCGCCCGGTCCCAGGCCTCGGGTTCCAGCGCGAGGTAGGTGGCGAAGGCCTCGCGGGCCTCCTCGCGACGGCCGAGCTTCATCAGGGCGGTGCCGCGGTCGCGGTGCTCGACCACGGCCTCGGGCTCCAGCAGCAGCACCCGGTCCAGCGCGCGCAGGGCGCCGGCCCAGTCGTCGCGCCGCGCGTGGATGCCCGCCAGGGCCCGGCAGAGGCGCAGCAGCACCGCGCCGTCGGAGACCCGGGAGACGAAGCGCGCCCAGGTCTCGGGCTCGACGTCGGCGCTGCCGGCGACCAGGGCCAGGCGCTCGCGCAGCTCGACCTCGCGGAGCACCGCCCCCCGCCGGGAGGGGTCGACGAAGAAGCGGGCGTCGGGACCGGCGAGGGCGACGAGGTAGTGGCCGGGGAAGGCCACCGGCTCCGGGTCGAGGCCCACCCGCCGGCCCACCGCCACCCACACCGCCGCCAGCATCGCCGGGAGGCCGAGGCCCTCGGCCAGCACGCGGTCGAGGAGGGCCGGGGCCGGGTCGTCGGGGCGCAGGCCGTCGGCGCGCAGGCCCAGCTCGTCGAAGAGGCGCCGGTTGACCCGCGCGACCCGCTCGTAGACGCCGGCCCCGGGCAGCACGCGGACGCCGGCGGCGGCGTCGTCGAGGGCGGCGAGGGCGTCGGCGGCGCGCACGCCGGGCTGCTCCTCGGCGGCGATGGCGGCCAGGCCGGCGTCGAGGCGCGGGGCCCCGCCCGAGGATCGCAGCAGCCCGGCGAAGGAGGCCTCGCCGGCGCGTTCGTCGGCCAGGGCTTTCGCGGGTTCGGGCATGGAAAGGCTCATCGGCGGGCGGCTCTCCGGCCGGGGGGCGCCGCCACGGCGGGCGACCCCTCACCCGGGGAACTACCGCCGTTCGGCCCGGGGTCCAAATCGCGCCGTCACCTTTTCGCCAGGCCGCCCCCACCTTCAGCCCAGGCCGTGCTTCTTGAGCTTCTCGTAGAGCGTCACCCGGCTGATGCCGAGGAGCCGCGCCGCCTGGCTGCGGTTTCCCCGGGCCGCCCGCAGGGCCTCGGCGACCAGCCCGCGCTCGAAGGCGTCGACGCGCTCCTTGAGGCCGAGGACCGGGGCGGGACCGGCGCCGCCGACGAGGTGCCCGGCGTCGATGCGCCCGTCCTCGGACAGGGCGACGAGCATCTCCACCGCGTTTTCGAGTTCCCGCACGTTTCCGGGCCAGGGCATCGCCTGGAGGCGCTCGACGAGGCCCGGCGGCACGTCGAGCCGGTCGAGGCCGAAGCGCTCCGCGTGCTTGCGGAGGAAGTGCCGGGTCAGCACCGCCACGTCCTCGGGCCGCTCGCGCAGGGGCGGGACGTGCAGGGTGACCACCGCCAACCGGTAGTAGAGGTCCTCGCGGAACTTCCCCTCGGCCACCATGCGGAGGAGGTCCCGGTGGGTCGCCGCCAGCACCCGCACGTCCACCCGCACCGGCCGGTCGGCGCCCACCGGGCGCACCTCGCCGTCCTGGAGCACCCGCAGCAGCCGCGCCTGCACCGACAGGTCGAGCTCGCCCACCTCGTCGAGGAGGATCGTGCCGCCGTCGGCCTCGCGGAACAGCCCCGGCCGGGCCCGGTGGGCGCCGGTGAAGGCGCCGCGCCCGTGGCCGAACAGCTCCGCCTCGGCCAGCTCCGGGTTGAGGGAGGCGCAGTTGAAGCGCACGAAGGGGCGGTCGCTCCGGCGGCTGGCCTCGACGATCGCCTCGGCGACGCGCTCCTTTCCGGTGCCGCTCTCCCCCGTGATCAGCACGGTGACGTCGCGGGGGCCCACCCGCCGCACCAGCCGCGCCACCCGGCTCATCGCCTCGGAGGCGAAGACCAGGGATCGCGACAGGTGCAGCTCGCTGGCGAGGCGCTCGTTCTCGGCCCGCAGCCGCCCGGCCTCCGCCGCCCGCCGCACGACCGCCACCAGCTCGTCCACCTCGAAGGGCTTGGCGAAGTAGTCCCAGGCGCCGGCCTTCATCGCCTCCACCGCCGTGCGCTCGCTGCCGTGGGCGGTGATCATGACGACGCGGGGGCGGGGCTCGGGGCGTTCCCCCACCGCCCACGGCAGCGAGCGCACGGCGGTGGAGGCGATGAAGGCCGGCGCCTGGGACTACTTCGCCAAGCCCTTCGAGGTGGAC
>WGAH01000560.1 GCA_015489145.1 Deltaproteobacteria bacterium | reverse complement strand
GCGCCGACCTCCGCGACGCCGACCTCCGCGAGGCCCGGCTCGACGGCGCCGACCTCGCCGGCGCCGACCTCCACGACGCCGACCTGCACCGCGCCCGCCTCGACGGCGCCGACCTCCGTGACGCCGACCTCCGCGGCGCCGACCTCGAGGGCGCCCGCCTCGCCGGGGCGCGGCTCGCCGGGTCCCGCCTCGCCGGGGCGCGACTGGCCGCGGCCCGCCTCAAGGGCGCCGAGCTGCGCGACGCCGACCTCGCCGGCGCCGACCTCCGCGACGCCGACCTCCGCGACGCCGACCTCGAAGGGGCCCGCCTGCTCCGGGCCGACCTCACCGGCGCCGACCTGCGCGGGGCTCGCCTCGCGGGCGCGAACCTCGAAGGCGCGCGCCTCGACGCCGCCCGCCTCACCGACCTCGACCTCGCCGGCGTCGTGCTCGACGGCGTGACCCTCGACCAGGCCGACCTCGCCGGGGCGCGCTGGGAGGGCGCCTCGGTGCGGGACGCCGACCTCGCCGGCGCCCTGGGCCTCGGCGGACGGGAGCGCCGCGCCCTGGTCGAAGCCGGGGCCCGCGCCCCCGACGCCGGCCTCGACGACCTCCTCGGCCGCTTCGCCAGCCGGCAGTTCCGCCTCGCCGCCCTCGTGCTCCTCGCCGGGGCCGGCGCCTTCCTCGCCGCGCGCTTCCTCGCCGACACCGGCTTCGACCCGCGGGCCGCCGAGGCCGAGGCCGAGGCGCTGCGGGAAGGCGACCCGGCCGCCGCCGCCCGCCGCTACGAGGAGCTCGCCGAGGGGGCGACCCGCGCCGAGGACCGGGCCGGCTACCTCGCCGAGGCCGCCGGGCTCCACGAGCAGGCCGGGGAGCCGGAGGCCGCGGTGGAGGCCGCGACCCGCGCCCTCGCCGAGACCGCCGAGGGCACCGCCGCCTGGGCCCGCGTGCGCCTGCTGCTCGCCGGCATCCTCGCCCGGCAGGAGCGCTGGTCCGAGGCCCTCGACGCCGTGCGCCCGGTCGTGCTCCGCGACGAGGAGCCGGCCGACCGCCGCGCCCAGGCCCTGCTGCTCTACCAGGAGGCCGCGCGCCGGGCCGGCGGCGACGCCGAGGCCGAGGCCGCCCGGGTGACGGAATCGGTGATGGCGAAGCTCGCCGACGCGCCGGAGTCCGAGGCCGACCTGCGGCTGGCGCTCGCCGAGGTCCTGTCGAGCCGCGGCGAGGGGGAGCGCGCGCTGGCGCAGCTCGACCGGGTGGACGCCCTCGACCTGCCCGAGGACCAGCGCCTTCGCGCCGCCGAGACCCGGGCGCGGGTACTCGACCGCATGGGCGACCTCGACGGCGCCCGGGCGGCGTGGCGGGCGCTGCTCGACCGCGCCGAGGCCGGCAGCCTCAACGCCCAGGCGGCCCGCCTCGCCCTCGCCGACCTCGACGCCCGCACCGGCCGCCCCGACGACGCCCTCGCCCTGGTGGAGCCCCTCGCCGCCGAGGGCACCGACCCGCGGGTGCGCGGCCGGGCGCTGCTCCTGCGGGGGCAGCTCCGGGAGGAGGCCGGGGACGCCGCGGCGGCGGCCCGGGACTGGCGGGCGGTGCTGGCGCTGGACGGGGTGGAGCCCGAGACCCGCGACCAGGCGCGGCTGTCGCTGGCGCGGGTGCTCCTCGCCGACGGGGACGCGGCCGGCGCCCCGGAGGCGATCCTCGCCTCCCTGGAGCCCGGGGAGCGCGCCGGGGTGATGGCCCAGGCCCGCCTCGGCCGCGCCCGGCGGCTGCTCGACGAGGGCAGGGCCGAGGAGGCGCTGGCGATCTTCGACGCGGTGGCCGACGACGCCGACCTCGACCCGGCGCTGCGGCGGGCGGCGCGCATGGGCCGCGCCGAGAGCCTCGCCGGCCTCGACCGGGTGGACGAGGCGGTGGCGACCTGGCGGGCCCTGCTCGCCGAGGAGGAGGACCCGGCGGAGCGGGCCTGGATCGAGCTCCAGCTCGCGACGGGCCTGTTCCAGGGGGGGCGCGCCCGGGAGGCCGCCGACGCCTTCGCCTCCCTGGCCGCCACCGCCAGCGACCCGGAGATCAAGTGGCCGGCGGTGCTCGGCCTGGCCGAGATCCGCCGGGCGGCCGGCGAGCGCGAGGCGGCCCGCGCCCTCTACGAGCAGGTGGTCGCCGGGGACGCCGCGCCCCGCTACCAGGCGGCGGCGCTCCAGGAGCTCGCCGACATCGCCGCCGAGGCCGGCCGCACCGACGAGGCCATCGCCGACTGGCGGCGGCTGCTCGGGGTGCTCCCGCCGGGGGACGCGGCGGCGGAGCAGGCGCGCCTCAGCCTCGTGCAGGCCCTCGCGGCCGGCGGCGAGGTGGAGGAGGGGCGCCGCCTGTGCGCCGGGCCCCGCGCCGACGCCCACCTGCGCCTCGCCTGCGCCGAGCTCGACGCCCGCGCCGGCCGGCTGGACGCGGCCCTGGCGGGCTGGCGGGCCCTCCTCGACGACCCGGACACCCCCGAGGACGTGGTGGAGGACGCCGCCGTCGCCGCCGCCGACGCCGCGGTCGCCGCCGGCAGCCCCGACGAGGCCCGGGCCGTCCTCGACCGGGGGCTCGCCCGCGTGCGGGACGCCCGCGCCCGCCTCGCCCTCCTCGACCGGCGGGTGGCGGTGCTCCGCGCCCTCGGCGACGCGGAGGGGGCCGCCGAGGCCGCCGAGGAACGCGACGCCCTGGCGGCCACCGTGCCCGAACTCGCCGGTCCGGTGCTGGTCGACGCCGCGGCCCGCGCCCGGGAGGCCGGCCGCACCGACGAGGCCGTGGCCCTGCTGCGCCGGGCGACGGCGCTGCCGCTGCCCCCCGAGGACAGGGCCGCCGCCCTCGTCGAGCTCGGCGACGCCCTGGCCGAGGCCGACGACGCCGGGGGCGCCGCCGAGGCCTACGAGGCGGCCCGCGCCGTCGCCGCCCCCGACTCCCCCGCCGCCTTCGCCGCCGGCATGGGCCTGGGCCAGCTTCGCCTCGACGCCGGCGACCTCGACGGGGCCCTGGCGGCCTGGGACGAGCTCGAGCCCCCCGATCCGGGTTCGCGGCTGTGGTGGCTGGAGGCGCGGGCCACCGCGCTGGCCTCCCGCGGCGGCGACGAGGCGGCGGCGGCGTGGCGGGCGCTGGCCGAGGCCGCCCCCGACGACCCGCAGGTGCGGGCGGCGGCGCGCATCGGCGAGGCCGACGCCCTGCGCGCCGAGGACCGCTGGGAGGAGGCCCGCGCGCTCTACGAGCAGGCCGAGGCGGAGGCCCCCGACGCCGCCACCCGGGGGCGGGCCCGCCTGGGCCTCGCCGAGTGCCTGCTCGCCACCGGGCACGCCGACGAGGCGCTGGAGATCCTCGCCGCCCTGCGCGGCCACCCCGACCCCGAGGTGGCCCTGCAGGCGACGGTGCGCTCCGCCCAGCACCTCCTGTCGGTCGAGGCCTGGCCCGCCGCCCTCGCCGTGCTGGACGGCGCCGACGCCCGGGCCCTGGGGCCGGGCTGGGACCAGACCCTCACCGAGACCCGCGCCGCCGCCCTGGTCGGCGCCGGCCGCCTCGACGACGCCGAGGCCGCCTGGGAGGGCCTCGCCGCCCGCTGGCCCGACGAGGCCGAGGCCCAGGTGGTCGCGCTCCTCGGCCGGGCCGACCTCGCCCTGCGCCGGGGCGACGCCGGCGCCGCCCGCAAGCTCGCCGAGGCCGCCCGCCGGCGCACCGACGACCCGGTCTACGCCGGCGCCGCCGAGGACCTCGCCGCCCGCGCCCGGAAGGCGGGGGGGTAGCGCACGCGCCCGGAAGTCCTTGCCCGAGCGGCGGGTCGGATCCCCGACGGCCGCCGGCACGCACCTTTTCGCTCAACCCCGCCGCGCGCCGTCCGATGGAGCCCGCGTCCCCATGTCCCGCCCCACCTCCGGTCAGGCAGCCATGCACGCGATCCTCCCCGACGCGCCGAGCCGGGATCCCCTCCCGGCGCCGTGGTTCCCCCCCCGCGCCGAGACGCCCGACTCCGACTCGGGCGACGCGCCCACCATCATGGAGCGCACGGTCTTCGACGGCGATCCCGTCACCGAGACCGAGGACCCGGAAGGGATGCAGCCCATCCTGCGGGTTCTCGTCGGGGTCGAGGCGGGGCAGGTCTTCCACCTGCACGGTCCCACCGCGGTGATCGGGCGCAACGACAACGTCGACGTCGTCGTGCCCGACGAGGGCGTGAGCCGGCGCCACTGCCTCATCGCCTTCGACCGCGAGGGAATGCCGGTGCTCAGCGACCTCGGCAGCACCAACGGCACCTGGCTCAACCACCGGCGCGTCGGCGGCGTGCCGACCCGGCTGCGCGACGGCGACCGCATCCGTCTCGGCCGCGGCGTCGTCCTCGGCTTCAGCCTCAAGCACCCGCTGGAGGCGGCCCTCGAGGAGAAGCTGTACCGCTCGGCGGTGCGCGACCCCCTCACCGGGCTGCACAACCGCCGCTACCTCCTCGAGCGCCTCGACCAGGAGCTGGCCTGGGCCGACCGCCACGACCGGCCGCTCACGGCGGTCTTCGTCGACCTCGACCACTTCAAGGCGGTCAACGACGGCCTCGGCCACGACGCCGGCGACGCGGCCCTCCGGCACGTCGCCCGCATCCTCGCCCGCTCGGCCCGCGCCGAGGACGTGGTGGCCCGCTACGGCGGCGAGGAGTTCGTGCT
>WGAH01000559.1 GCA_015489145.1 Deltaproteobacteria bacterium | reverse complement strand
CTTGGTGGGCGACTTGTCGCCGCGCATGAGGTCGTAGTCGCTGCACGCCGTGCCGGCGAGGAGCAGGAGGGCGAGTTCGGGTCGCATGGAAATCCCCGCTGCGGGAGGTGGGCTCGGGGGCGAGGCCTCCCTGCCGCGAGACCTCGCCCCGTCGATCCTTTCGCATGGAGACGCCGCGCCCGCAACCCCCGCCGGCCCGTCCCGCCGGCGGAGGGGCGGTGGGTGCTCGTCCCTCAAGTTCCGCCGTCTCCGGCCGATGGCGGGGCGACCGGGAGGCCCCATGTCCGCGACCCGCCGCGTGCTGCTGCCCGCCCTGGCGCTGTGGCTGCTGGGGGTGGGCGTGTCGCTGCGCTGGAACCTGCGGACGGAGCGCGAGCGCCTCGACGAGGCGGCCCGCGAGGTCGGCCGCGCCGTCGTCGACGAGTGGACGGCCACCTGGAACTGGACCCGGGCGGTGGGCGGGGTGTGGGTGGACCCCGAGGGCCTCGCCACCCCGGTCCAGCCCGACGTGGAGGAGGCGGTCCTCGCCGACGGTCGCGCCCTGGTGCGCCTCGACGCCCCCCTGGTGGCGGCCGACCGGGCCGCCCGCGGTTCCGGCTGGGGCGCGGCCACCGCGCGCATCGTGAGCGACCGGCCCGTGAACCTCGACGACCTCGCCGACGCCTGGGAGACGGCGGCCCTGGCCCGCATGCGCCGCGGCGCCACCGAGGCGGTGCGCCTGGCCGAGGACGAGTGGGGCCGGCCGGTGGTGCGCTACGCCGCGCCCCTGCGGGTCGAGGCGGCCTGCCTCTCGTGCCACCCGGGCGAGCGCGTGGGCGACGTGCGCGGCCTGGTGAGCGTGCGCGTCCCCGCCGACTCCATCGTCGCCGCCTCGGCGGCGCACCGCCGGGACGTGCTCGGCCTGCACGCCGCCCTCGCGATCCTCGGAGGGCTGCTCGTCGTCGTCATCGCCCGCGCCCGGCGATCCGTCGAGGACCTCCTCCGTCGCCACGCCCGGGAGCTCGAGGCGCGCAACCGCGTCCTGGCCCGCGCCGCCGACACCGACCCGCTCACCGGCCTGCCCAACCGCCGCGCCGCCTTCCGCCGCCTCGCCGAGCTGGTGCGCCACCCGGCCCGCCGCGGCCGGCCGATGGCCTTCGTGCTCTTCGACCTCGACGGGTTCAAGGCGATCAACGACACCCACGGCCACGCCGCCGGCGACGCGGTGCTCCGGGTGACGGCCCGCCTGCTGCGGGCGGCCTGCCGCCCCGAGGACGTGGTCGCCCGCGTGGGTGGCGAGGAGTTCCTGCTCGTGGCCCTCGGCTGCGGGCGCGCCGAGGGGACCGCCATCGCCGAGCGGGTGCGCGAGGGGCTGGCGGGCTCGGCGGTGATCCTGCCCGGGGGGCGGGCGGTCCGCCCCACCCTGAGCGCCGGGGTGGCGGTGCTCGGCGGCCAGGACGAGGACGTGGACGCGGCGCTCCGCCAGGCCGACGAGGCGCTGTATGCCGCCAAGGACGGCGGCCGCGACCGGGTCGAGGTCCACGGCGGCGGCTGCGGGGTGGCCGAGGAGATCTGCGCCCTGCGCGGCGAGGCCTGCCGCTACTGCCCGGCGGGCGACCTCCAGCCCCTCCCGAGCGCCCCCGGGGCCGTGGCCGAGGCGTAGGGACCGCGGCCGAGGCGCGGGGGCCGGCTCAGCCCCCCTCCAGGGTGACCTTCACGCCGTAGTGGTCGCTGACGGTGGCGGGGATCTCGGTGCCGCAGCGGTCGACGGTGAAGGTGTCCTCCATGATGCGCTCCCCGGAGAAGGGGCCGTCGAAACCGTCGACGATCACGTGGTCGATGATGGAGCCCTGGCTGTCCTCGCCGCCCTGGAGCGGGTTGTCGTCGCAGAAGGTGCACGCGCCCACCGCGTCGAGGTAGGGGTCGGGCCAGCCGGTGGCGGCGAGCAGCTCCCAGTTGTCGGCCACCTCGGCGACCACGTCCTCGCCGAGCTCCGGGCCGGTGTTGAGGTCGCCCATGAGCAGGACGTGGTCGGTGCTGCGCGTCTCGTCGATCCAGGCGAGCATGTCCTCGATCTGGCCGGCCTGCTCCTCGGCCCAGCTCCCCTCCTCGTGGGGGTAGGGGATCGGGCCGCTGAAGACGGCGGTGAGGTGCGTGCAGTAGGCGTCGGCGGCGCCGGCGGGGGTGTCGACCACCGCGTGCATCACCATGCGCCGGTTGGTGCTCGAGTCGAAGACGTGCTCGTCGACCTCGCCCAGCTCGGTGCGGCTCAGCAGGCCGATGCCGTAGGAGCCGTCGTAGGCGTACAGCACGTTCTGGCTCTCGCAGGATTCCCGCACCTCGTCGGCGGTGCCGCCGACGTTGGCCATCACGCAGCCCACGCAGGTCTTGTCGCTCGCCAGCCACAGGAACTCCGGGGCGCAGGCGTCGAACACGCAGTCCACCAGCTCGTCGGTGCAGGCGTCGCTGCAGTTCTCCTCGACGCAGCCCAGGAAGGTGTCGAGCTCGCCCTCGTCGCAGGCGGGCTCGTCGAGGATCTCCTGGGCCGGGTCGGGGAAGTGGCTGTAGGGGAAGCTGTCGGCGGCGGCCTCCTGCACCAGGGTGACGTGCTCGGGGGCCCAGACCTCCTGCAGGCAGACCAGGTCGGCGACGAGCGCGCCCCCTACGCCGCCGACGCCTACTGCACGCACCTCACCGCCGTCTTCAGCGGCCCGAT
>WGAH01000558.1 GCA_015489145.1 Deltaproteobacteria bacterium | reverse complement strand
GCCGAGCCCGCCCTTCCCGCGCGCCTCGCCGTCCTCGCCCCCGGGCCCGGCTCGGAGGCCTGGGGCCCCAACGACGCCAGCCTGGTGTTCGCCTTCGGCTGGGGCGCGGTCCGCTTCCTGTTCACCGGCGACGTCGAGCGGCGGGCCGAGGCGGCGCTGCTGGCGAGCGGCGCGAAGCTGTGCGCCGACGTGGTGAAGGTGCCGCACCACGGCTCGGCCAGCTCGTCGACGCCGGCCCTCGTCGCGGCGGTCCACCCGCGCCTCGCCGTGGTGCCCGTCGGCTTCGACAACCCCTACCGCCACCCCCGGCCGGCGGTGATCGGCCGCTGGCTGCCGGCGCGGGTGCTGCGGACCGACCGGGACGGCACCGTCGAGGTCCGCACCGACGGCCGCCGCCTCCGGGCGCGCACCTGGACGCCGACGCGCGGCTGGCGCGAGGTGGTGGGCCTCTCCCCCCGCCCGAGCTGCCCCTGACCGGAGGAGCGCCAGCCTCCGGCCGGCGTGGCGAGCGGCGAGGAAGCAGGCGCGCCGGCCTCCTCGCACGGTGCTCCGCCGAGAGCCCGGCCGGCGCCGGCCTCCTCGCACGGCGCTCCGCCGAGAGTCCCGGGCGATGGGGGTGAGCGACGCCGCTCCCCGAAGCCCGCTCCTCCTCCCCGCCGGGTACGCCGACTTGCATTGAGGGCCTCTGTGTCGACACAGATGGGTCGAGTGATAGTGCGGAAAAACAGAGAGGGGCTGAACGCCGATTCAGTTGTGTCGGCATCGCCCCGGCTCACGGTAGAAGGCTGGTTTTCGTGCGCGACCAACCCGATGCCGCGCGACTGAATCTCGTTCACCGCCTCTCCGTCCCGCCGACCTGTCGTTCAGCCCATCTCTGTTTCGGGCGACTTGCATTGAGGGCCTCTGTGTCGACACAGGTGGGTCGAGTGATAGTTCCGGCCCCCGATCTCGCTCCGCCGCGCCATCGAGGGTCGCGGGCGAAGGAACCGAGGAGCGCCCGCCTGGGGCCGGCCTGGCAGCGCCGGCCGCCGGCCGGCCTGGGCAGGGCGGCTTTCGGTCGAGGCATCGGTTTACGCTCGGCCGGTTGGCCGACGCGGCAGGATGCCGCGTCTACACTTCCGGCGCGGCGCGAGGGCGGCGGGCCTCGACCCGGGCGGCCTCGCCGGTCGAAAGGCGGTCCCGCGGCCCCCGCGCGGTTGACGGCCCGCCGGGCGAGGGCTACAACCCGACTGGAACCAAACCTCACGCTTACGTAAGGGTTCGAGATTGACCCGCCCCGCCTCCTCCCCGGACCTGCTCCGCGTCGGCCAGCTCGCCGAGGCCACGGGCAAGACCGTGCGCGCCCTGCGCTTCTACGAGGAGATGGGGCTCCTCCGCCCGACCCGCCGCAGCAAGGGCGGCTTCCGCCTCTACGACCCGGCGGTGGTCCACCGGGTGCGCTGGATCGAGCGCCTGCAGCAGCTCGGCTTCTCCCTGTCCGAGATCCAGGACTTCCTCGCCGCCCTGCGCGACAAGGACACCGGTCCCGACGCGATGCAGGAGCTGCGCGGCTTCTACGCGCGCAAGCTCATCGAGACCCGCGCCGCCCTCGCCCGCCTCTCGGCGCTGGAGCGCGAGCTGGTCGAGAGCATCGGCTACCTCGAGTCCTGCGGCGTCTGCGAGCCCGAGACCCCGCGCTCGGCCTGCGCCGCCTGCGACACCGACGAGCACGGCGGCGCCGAGGTGCCCCCCCTGGTCGCCGCCGTCCGCGAGCCGGCCTGATCGCCCCTCCCCCTTCAGCCTCCCCGGAGCGCCCATGTCCGTGAAGTTGCCCATCTACTTCGACAACCAGGCCACCACCCCCGTCGACCCGCGCGTGCTCGACGCGATGATGCCGTACCTCACCGAGCACTTCGGCAACCCGGCCAGCCGCAACCACGCCTTCGGCTGGGCGGCCAAGGAGGCCGTCGAGATCGCCCGCGAGCAGGTCGCCGCCCTCATCGGCGCGAGCCCCAAGGAGATCATCTTCACCAGCGGCGCCACCGAGTCCGACAACCTCGCGATCAAGGGCGTCGCCCGCCAGTACGAGAGCCGCGGCAAGCACATCATCACGGTGCAGACCGAGCACAAGGCGGTCCTCGACTCCTGCCACGCCCTCGAGCGCGACGGCTGGGAGGTCACCTTCCTGCCCGTCGACCGCGAGGGCCTCGTCGACATCGACCAGCTTCGCGACGCGATTCGCGACGACACGGTGCTGGTCAGCGTCATGCTCGCCAACAACGAGATCGGCGTCGTGCAGCCGATTCGCGAGATCGGCGCGATCTGCCGCGAGCGGGGCGTGATCTTCCACTGCGACGCGGTGCAGGGCCTCGGCAAGGTGCCCTTCGACGTCGTCGAGGACCACGTCGACCTCGCCAGCATCTCGGCCCACAAGATGTACGGCCCCAAGGGCATCGGCGCGCTCTACGTCCGGCGCGGCCGGCCGCGCCTGCGCCTGCGCCCCCTCATCGACGGCGGCGGCCACGAGCGCGGCCTGCGCTCGGGAACCCTGGCCACCCACCAGATCGTCGGCCTCGGCAAGGCGGCGGAGCTGGCCGCCGAGGATCTCGTGAACGGCGGCATCGACAAGGTGCGTGCCCTCCGCGACCGGCTCTGGGACGGCATTCGCGAGAACCTCGACGAGGTGTACCTCAACGGCTCGTGGGAGCACCGCATCCCCAACAACCTCAACGTCAGCTTCGCCTACGTCGAGGGCGAGGCCATGATGATGGGCATCAAGGACATCGCCTGCTCCTCCGGCTCGGCCTGCACCTCCGCCAGCCTCGAGCCCAGCTACGTGCTGCGCGCCCTCGGCGTCGGCGCCGAGCTGGCCCACTCCTCGATCCGCTTCGGCCTCGGCCGCTTCAACACCGAGGAGGAGGTCGACCACGCCATCGGCCTCATCGTCGAGAAGGTGCGCTGGCTGCGCGAGATGAGCCCGCTCTACGAGATGGTCAAGGAGGGCATCGACCTCTCCAGCGTCCAGTGGAGCGCCCACTGATCCCCAACCCCGCCTGAACCCTTCCCAACCCAGGAGCCCCCGATGGCCTACAGCGACAAGGTCGTCAATCACTACGAAAACCCCCAGAACGTCGGCAGCCTCGACAAGAACGACCCCCAGGTCGGCACCGGGCTGGTCGGCGCCCCGGCCTGCGGCGACGTGATGAAGCTGCAGCTCAAGATCAACGACGACGGCATCATCGAGGACGCCAAGTTCAAGACCTTCGGCTGCGGCTCGGCCATCGCCTCGAGCTCGCTGGTCACGACGATGGTCAAGGGCAAGACGATCGAGGAGGCCGAGAAGATCGAGAACTCCCTCATCGCCGAGGAGCTCGCCCTGCCGCCGGTCAAGATCCACTGCTCGGTGCTGGCCGAGGACGCGATCAAGGCCGCCATCGCCGACTACCGCAAGAAGCGCGGCGAGGCCTGAGGCGTCCGCTCCCGCTGGAGGAACCATGGCGATCACCGTGTCCCCGAAGGCGCTCGAGCGCATCGTCGCCCTCAAGAACAAGCGCCAGACCCCCGACGCCGTGCTGCGCGTCGGCGTGCGCGGCGGCGGCTGCTCCGGGCTGACCTACTTCCTCGACTTCGTCGACGAACCCGAGCCGAAGGACAAGGTCTTCGAGTTCGACCAGGGCGTGAAGGTCGCCGTGGACCGCAAGAGCTACCTGTTCATCAACGGTTCCGAGCTGGACTTCGAGAAGACGATGGTCAAGACCGGCTTCGTCTTCCGCAACCCGCTCGCCAACCGCTCCTGTTCCTGCGGGGACTCCTTCACGCTGTAGCCCGCGAGGCGGCCGACACCCCATGATTTGCTGGAAGTGCCACGAGCCCGTGGGCGGGCCGGTCTGCGTCGGCTGCGGCGCGGTGCAGCCCCTGCGCGCCGACCGCGACCTGTTCGCCGTGCTGGGCCTGCCGCGCCGGTTCCACCTCGACCTCGACGCCGTGGACGCCGCCTGGCGCGAGCTGTCGCGCAGGGTCCACCCGGATCGCTTCGCCGGCCGCCCCGCCGTCGAGCGCCGCATGGCCCTGCAGTGGACGGCGCGCATCAACGAGGCCCGGCGGGTGCTGCGCGACCCCGCCGCCCGGGCGCTCTACCTCGCCACCGGCCGGGAGCGGCCCGGCGAGTCCAACCAGGGCGCCGTCGATCCCGAGTTCCTCGAGGAGATCTTCGAGCTCCAGGCCGCCGCCCCGGCCGACCCCGAGGGCGTGCGCGCCCGGGTCGAGGCCCTGCGTGCCGCCGCCTGGGAGGAACTCGACGGGATCTTCGCCCGCTGGGAGGCCGGCGAGGCCCCGCTCGACGCCGAGGCCGTCGCCTCCCTGCTCGCCCGCCTTCGCTACACCGACCACGCCCTCGCCCTCCTCCCAGCGGGCGAAGATCCCGTCGAGTTCCTCCCAGGCGGCGGCACGCAGGGCCTCGACCCGGGCGCGCACGCCCTCGGGGTCGGCCGGGGCGGCGGCCTG
>WGAH01000557.1 GCA_015489145.1 Deltaproteobacteria bacterium | reverse complement strand
CGACGAGGGCGAACAGGATCGAGCGCTCCGAGGACACGGGGGACTCACCTCCTCCGGGCCTCCCATAGCCCGCGCGCCAGCGCGAGGGCCTGCTCGCGGTCGCGAACCCGCCCGTCGAGCTGGGCGCTCCGCACCGCCGCGAGCAGCTCCCCGAGGGCCCGCCCCGGCGGCACGCCGAGGCGGCGCAGGTCGCGCCCGCCGACCAGCGCCGGGAGGGGACGCCGCAGCACCCCGAGGTCCCGCGCCCGCTCCCGGTTGGCCCGGGGGGCCTCGCCGCCGCCGATCGCCTCGGCGAGGAGGGTCGCCAGGTCGAGCTCCGCGACGTCGGCCAGGTGCCGCAGGGTCGCGTCCGTCGCGGGGACCGCCAGCTCGGGCCAGGCGCGCAGGGCCCCCACCAGCCGGCGGCGCACCGGGTAGCCCCCCATGGCGTGCAGGCCGAGGCGGTCGAGGAGCGCCTCCCGGGCACCGGGGTCGAGGCGGTGGGTCCAGGCCCCGAGGACCAGCGCGAAGCGCCGCGGATCGCCGTCGGTCTCCCGCCGGAGCCGCCCGGCCCGGGCGACGGCGGGGTCCACCTCGGGGCCATCGCCCGGCGCCAGCTCCGGCAGGCTGCGCCGCGGGAGGTCCATCGCCCGGGCGGCCCGCACGCCGGCCAGGGGTTCCGCCGCCAGCAGGAGCTTCTCGACCTCGGCACGCACCCGTTCCGGCGGCAGCCCCGACGGGTCGAGGGACCGGGCCAGGGCCACCAGCTCCGGGTCGAGGGCGAAACCGAGGCGCGCCGCGAAGACCGCCGCCCGCCACGGGCGCAGGGGATCGGCCCCGAAGGTGGTCGGGTCGCAGGCCCGCAGCAGCCCCGCGGCGAGGTCCGCCCTCCCCCCGCAGGGATCGGCCAGCTCGCCGGTCAGCGGGTCCCAGGCGATGGCGTTGACCGTCAGGTCGCGCCGCCGGCACGCGGCCTCGATGCCCGCGTGGGGGTCGCCCTCGGCCGCGCCGTCGGCCGCCCGGGGAAGGGACACCTCCACCGCGCCGCCTCCGGCGGCCGGGTGGTGCCGGAACACGGGAAAGGACCGTCCGACCCGCCGCGTCCGCCCCAGCCCCGCCAGCAGCCGGCCGAGGCCCTCGGCCGCCAGGCCGTGGACCTCCACGTCGAAGTCCCGCGCCGGCTCGCCCCGCAGCAGGTCGCGCACCGCCCCGCCGACGATCCAGGCCCGACCGCCGGCGCGGCGCGCCGCCTCGGCGAGAGCGAGCACCCCGGCCGGCACTTCGACGAGGTCCCCTTCCAGGGTGACGGCGGGCACGCGGTCCTCCGGCGGCTCGGCGCGGGCGCCTCAAGGGTCTCCCGCCCGGTTCCGTATTAGAGTCCCTTCGCAGCTATCCGCTCGGGAGTTTCGATGTCGATCGCGGCCCTGCTCGTCTCCACCGCCCTCGCCGCGACCCCGCCCGCCGTCGGCGTGGGCGAGCCGGCCCTGTCCTTCGTGCTTCCCGCGCTGAACGAGGACGTGGCCCTGTCCATCGTCCACCGGCCCACCGTCGCCCTGTCCGACTTCACCGGCCTGCGCGCGCCGGTGGCGCGCAAGGCCGTGGTGCTCACCTTCCTCGACCGCGACCGCGGCGGCGCGCTCCTCGACGACCTCGACCACATCCAGAAGCGCTGGGGCGGCCGCGGGGTGCAGGTGCTCGCGGTGGTGGCCGACGAGGGCGACGTGGCCGAGCTGTCCACCTGGGTGGCCGACCAGCGCCTCGCCTTCCCCGTCGTGCGCGACAGCTACGGCATCGTCACCGGCCGCTACGGGGTCACGGACCTGCCGATGACCTTCGTGATCGACGGCGACGGCGCAGTCTTCGCCATCGGCCAGCCCCCGGCCCAGGACTTCGTCGCCGAGGTCGAGGCCGAGCTCCAGCCCCTCGTCAAGCGGTAGGCGCCCCGGCGGTTCAGTCCGGCACGCCGACGATCACCACGGTGATGTTGTCGCGACCGCCGCCGTGGTGGGCCGCCCGCACCAGCTCGCGGCAGGCGACCCGCGGCTCGTCGTAGTGGTTGAGGATGGCCTCGAGGTCCTCGTCCTCGACCTCGCCCCACAGGCCGTCCGAGCAGAGCAGCAGGCGGTCGCCCGGCTCGAGCTCCACGCTGAAGATGTCGATGTCGACGTCGCGCTCGGTGCCCACGGTGCGGAGCAGGATGTTGCTGTGGGGGTGGGTGCGGGCCTCCTCGCGCGTGATGCGGTTCTGCTCGACCATGCGGGCGACGAGGCTGTGGTCGCGGGTGACCTGGTGGAGCACCTCCTGCCGGAGCAGGTAGGCGCGCGAGTCGCCGACGTTGGCGATGAAGGCGACACACTGATCGCCGGGGCCCGGCGGGCCCGGGCGCGTGCGCGTGTCGTAGACCAGGGCCGCGACCATGGTGGTGCCCATGTCGTTGCCCAGCGTCTCGGAGTGGTCCTTGATCGCGTTGTTGGCGCTCTGGAAGGACTCCTCCAGGGCGTTTTCCAGGCGCTCGAGGGAGACGGGCTCGGCGCCGCCGAGGCGCTCGCGAGCCTGGTGGCAGAGGGTCTCGATGGCGATCTTGCTGGCGACCTCGCCGGCCTCGTGGCCGCCCATGCCGTCGGCCACGGCGAACAGGTTGACGTGGTCCCGGATGCGGGTCCAACCCCAGTTGTCCTCGTTGAGGGTGCGGATGAGGCCCACGTCGCTCATCGCGCCGTTGACTTCGGGCACCACCCCCAGGTCGCGGTTGATGAGCTGCTCGAGGGCGCGGCCGAATTCCAAGGGCGTGGGGAAGGCGCCTTCCTCGGCCCGCAGGAAGAAGTCGTGCAGCTCGGGCTGGGTGACGCTGGTGAAGCGGCGGAGGATCCAGCCGAGGCGCCGCATGACGCCGCCGAGCTCGCCGTCGGGCACCGGGCCGTCCCAGGCGCCGGCCACGTCGGGGTCGAACAGGAGGACCTCCTCGTCGCGACCCACGAGGAAGTGGGAACAGGCGAGGTTGTCGATGGCGATGCCGTTGTGGCCCAGGAAGGCGAGGATGCCCGTCGTGCGCTGGGCGAGGTCGAGGATGCGGTGGAGCGGCAGGGGCGAGCCCTCGTCGACGAGCAGGCGCTCGCCGCTCCAGGGGGTCACCGAGAACAGGGCGCCGTCCTGGTAGAACATGTCGACCGGCGCGATGATGCCGGGGTGGTCGAACTGCCGGTCGAAGTAGGCCGCGAAGGGCTCGAAGCCCGCCGGGTCCCAGCGCACGCTCGCGAGGAAGCGCCGGGGCGAGAGGTCGGCGCCGCAGGAGACGCAGTTCGGCTCCGTGCGGGGGGTGTCGTCGGAGCCGCACTCCCAGCAGAAACGCCGCGGCCGGTCCGGCCGGTCGTCGTTGACCAGGTAGTACATCCGCCCCTCGACGAGGCGAACCAGCCCCTCGACGGTGTAGTGCTCCGACAGGCGGGTGCCGGGAGGCAGGGGTGCAGGCCGTTGCAGAGCCATGGGCCTTTCGGGGTCGAGAGGAATGCAGGAGCTGCCCAGCGGGCCGCGCCATTCTAGACCTCGGCCGCGTGGGGATCAACGTCCGGCCGACAAGGCGGCGCCCCGACGATAGGGAGGTGCCGTGAACCCCGTACCCTTTCGCGTCGAGACCACCCGCGGTCGGGCCCGCGCCGGCATCCTCGAGCTGGCGCGCGGCGCGGTGCGCACGCCGGTCTTCATGCCCGTGGGCACCCAGGGCGCCATCCGGGCCATGCCCGCGAGCTTCCTGCCGGACACGCGCAGCCAGATCATCCTCGCCAACACCTACCACCTGTCCCAGCGACCCGGCGAGAAGGTGGTGGCGAAGCACGGCGGGCTGCACCGGATGATGGGCGTGGACCTCCCCATCCTCACCGATTCCGGCGGCTTCCAGGTCTTCAGCCTGCCCAAGGTCGAGATCACCGAGGAGGGCGTGACCTTCGCCTACGAGGTGGACGGGCGGCGCACGCGCCTCAGCCCCGAGCGCTCGATGGAGATCCAGCAGGTGCTCGGAAGCGACATCGCCATGGCCTTCGACGAGGTGCTGCCCTTCGGCGCCGCCAAGGAGACCGCCGCCCGCAGCATCGAGCGCACGGCGCGCTGGGCCGCCCGGTGCAAGGCCGCCCACACCCGCCCCGACCAGAGCCTGTTCGGCATCGTGCAGGGCGGCTTCTGGGCCGACCTGCGGGCGCGTTCGGCGGCGCAGATCACCCGGGTGGGCTTCGACGGCTACGCGGTGGGCGGGCTGAGCGTCGGCGAGGGGCACGACATCATGTGCGAGGTGCTCGACGCCACCGTGC
>WGAH01000556.1 GCA_015489145.1 Deltaproteobacteria bacterium | reverse complement strand
GCCACCACCCGGCGCCGCACCACCAAGGTCGACGAGCGCCGCGAGGAGTGGATTCGCGAAGATGTCACCTCGCGGCTGGTCAACTACGGTTCCCGGGGTTTGAAGGAAGCGATCGTCGTCGCCGGCGCGCGCCACCGCTCGCCCTGGAACGACCTCACCGAGGCCGAGATCCTCGTCGTGCTCCGGCGCATGAAGCGCGAGGGCGTGCTGCGCTACAGCGCCGGCCGCTGGATGATGAACACCTGATCCCGGTCCCGGTTCGCGCGACCTGGCGGGCGCTCCACGGGGCGCCCGCCGCGCGTTCCGGTGCGGTGGAAGGACGCCTGCGATAGGCTGGGCGCGCAGGCGTCGACCGGCGCCTGCTCCCCACCGTCGCCCGCACCGCGTGCGCGGGCGGTCCCGATCCCGGAGGAGGCACCATGACCACGCGCAAGCTCAGCACCCTGCTCATCCTCGTCGGCGCCAGCCTGCTGGCCGCCGGCTGCGTCAAGGGCAAGGGCGACGAGGACACCGGCAACCAGGTCACCGGCGACGGCGGCAGCGAGGCCGACGCGGACACCGACGCCGACGCGGACACCGACACCGACGCGGACGCCGACGCGGACACCGACACCGATACGGATGCCGACACCGACGCCGACACCGACGCCGACACCGACGCGGACACCGACACCGACACCGACACCGACACCGATTCCGTGATCAACCTGCTCCAGATGGGCGGCACCTACGCCCACGGCGACACCATCGAGGTGACCGACGCCGTCGTCTCCTCGCCGGAGTCGAGCTACGGCTTCTTCATCAGCGACCTCGACGGCGGGCCCTACAGCGGCGTCTACGTCTACGCCAGCGGCGGGCTGCCCGGGGTCACCACCGGCGACTACATCGCCGACCTCAACGGCGTGGTGGTCGAGTACGACCTCGACGGCAACCCCGACGCCACCACCTACGACACCCTCACCGAGATCGAGCTGACCGACCCGGCCTACATCACCATCGACGGCACCGCCACGGTGCCCGACCCGACGGTGGTGAGCACCGCCGACCTGATGGACCCGAAGAGCGCCGAGGTCTACGAGGGCGTCCTCGTCACGGTCGAAAACGTCACGATCACCAACCCCGACCTCGGCTACGGCGAGTTCGAGGTGGACGGCGGCCTGCACATCGACGACCTGTTCTACGCGATCACGGACGACATGACCATCAAGGAGGGCGGCACCTTCACCTCGATCACCGGGCCGCTCTACTTCTCCTACGGCGACTACAAGATCGTCCCGCGCGACGCCGGCGACTACGGCACCTACACCGACCCGCCCTGCCCGGCCGACAAGTGCGTGGGCGACCTCGCCGACGGCGACCTGTTCATCACCGAGCTCTTCCCGAACCCGGCCTACTGCGGCGACAGCGAGGGCGAGTACATCGAGATCTACAACAACAGCGGCGGCTCCATCGACATCGACGGGCTCCAGGTCTCGGATGCGAGCAACACGGTGAGCATCTCGGGCAGCACCGTCGTCGCGGCCGGCGACTACGCCGTGCTCGGCTCCAGCGACAAGTGGTGCTTCGGCACCCCCGACGCGGTCTACGACGGCGGCTCGATCACGCTGAACAACGGCGGCGACACGATCACCATCGCCGACGCCTCGGCCGGCGTCACCCTCGACGAGGTGACCTACACCGGCGACATCGTGAACTCGCACTACGCCATCGGCTACAACGGCGTGCCCACCGCCCAGGCCGACAACGACGACATGGCGAACTGGTGCGCCCAGAGCACCGAGATCGGCAGCACCGGCGACTACGGCACCCCCGGCGCCGCCAACGACGCCTGCCGGTAGCGGCTCCCGCGCCGCGCGCGCCCGCCCCCTCCCCGGCCGGGGAGGGGGCGACTCGTGTCAGGCGGGGCGCAGGTCCATGTGGTCGATGGCGTGGACCGGCGCGTCGTCGCCCCGCATCAGGTGACCGATCGCCCGGTAGACGGCGCGCTGGCGCTGCACCGGCCCCTGGCCGGCGAAGGCCGCGCTCACCACCCGCACGCTGAAGTGGCGGCCGTCGCCCTCGACGTGGACCTGCCCGTCGGGAAAGGCGGCGGCGAGGGCCTGGTGGAGCTGCTCGGCGACGGAGGTGGCGGGGAGGTTGTCGGACATCGTGGCTCCTGCGGTTCGGGAAGACCTACCCCCCGGGCGCGCCGCGTCCAGGGGCAGCTCCGGCGCCGGTTCCGAGGCTGCGGGGCGGGTGGTGCGATGGCGGCAGGCGGGGATTCGGCTTGACACCCGGGCAGGACCGGCTAACACTTGGCAAGCAAGTACTTACTTACACATGGAGCGCCGATGAAATCCACCCTCCAAGCCTCGCTCGCCGCGATTTTCGTGCTCGCCGCCTGCAAGGGTGACGGCGAAGTCCCGCCGGAGGCTCCCCAGGCCGTCCGCGTCGTCGCGGTGCGGGAAGGCCCCGTCGTCGAGGGCCGCAGCTACCTCGCCGAGGTCGCCTCCAGGCGGGTCGTCAAGGTGCTGGCCCAGGTCCAGGGGACGATCGCGGCCCTGCCCGTGCGCGAAGGCGAGACGGCCGCGGAGGGCGCCTACCTGGCGCACATCGCCGCACCGGACACCATGGCCCGCCTCGAGCGCATCCGCGCCGAGCTCGACCGCGCCCGGCGGGAGCGCGACTTCGTCTGCGACCGCCTCGCGACGGACCGGGTGCTGTTCGAGGCCGGCGACGTCTCCCCCGAGCAGCTCGAGGCCAGCGAGAAGAACTGCTCCTCCGCCACGCTGGCGGTGCAGGCTGCCGAGGCCAGCGAAAGGGAACTGCTGGTGGTCACGGCCCGCAGGTCCGAGAAGGCGCCCTTCGACGGCGTGGTGCTCGAGCACCTCGTGGAGCCGGGCCAGACCGTGATGCCGGGCACCCCTCTGCTCGTCTACGGAAGTGCCGAGCGGGAGCTGGTGATGCAGGTGCCGAGCACCGACCTCGCGGCCGGCCTCGGCGAGGCCGACGCGGTGGTCTTCGGCGGCGGCCGCGGGACGGTGAGCAGCGTCGGCGCCTGGGCCAAGGGGCCAGGGCAGCTCGTCGAGGTGCGGGTGGCCGTCGACGGCGATGCCGCGCTTCCCCCGGTGGGCAGCACCATCGACGCCCGCCTCGTGCTGGAGGAGGTCGCCAACGCCACCGCGGTACCCGTGGAGGCGGTGGGCGAGGACGAGCAGGGTTCCTACGTCCTCGTCGTCCACGGCGGGAAGCTGGAGAGGGTGCCGGTCCAGACCGGTCCGCGCGAGGCGGGCTGGGTGGCCGTCGACCCGTCCCTCGAGCCGGGCAGCCGCGTGGTCGTGGGGCAGCTCGACGCGGTGGACATCGAGCGCGAGGTCCTGGCCGTCGAGGTGGGCTCATGAGCATCACCCGCTCGATCGTCCGAAACCAGCACGCCGTCTGGGCCGGCATCATCGCGGCCTTCATCTTCGGCGTGGTCGGCTACTTCAAGCTTCCCATCCGGCTGTTTCCCGATACCGCGCCGCCGCTCGTCAACGTCGTGACCTCCTGGCCCGGAGCGGCCGCCGCCGACGTGGAACGGGATCTCAGCCGCCCGCTGGAGGAGGAGTTCGCCTCCCTGGAAGGCGTGGCGACGATCAAGTCCACCTCCCAGGACAACCTCTCCATGGTCAGCGTGGAGTTCCACTACGACGTCAGCTCGGAGCTGGCGGCGGTGGACGTGCAGAACGCCATCGCCCGCATCGGTGACGACCTGCCCGCCGCAGCGGCCGAGCCGCGGGTGATGACCTTCAGCACCGCCGACAGGCCCATCTACACGGTCGGGATCGCGGTGGAGCCCGCGCCGGGCGAGAGCGCGGACGGCGTGGCGCGGCGCATGGTCGAGGCCCGGCGCCACGCCGAGGACGTCTTCGCGCCGCGCATCCAGCAGCTCGAGGGCGTGGCAGCGGTGGACGTGTTCGGCGGCTTCGAGCCCGCCGTGCTCGTCGACGTGGACCCCATCGCGGCCCAGGCCCACGGCCTGCCGCTGCCGGCGGTGGCGAAGGCGATCGCCACCACCAACGTGGCGCTGCCCGCCGGCCACCTGCGCGCCCCCGACACGGAGACCATGCTCCGCGTGGACCAGCGCGTGAACCGGGCCGACGAGCTGGGCGGCATGGTGCTGCCGGTTCCCGGCGGTGGACAGGTTCGCCTCGACAACCTCGCGCGCGTCGAGCGAGGCTCCCTCGACGACGCCGCCACCTTCAGCATCGACGGGAAGCGGGCCATCGCGCTGCAGGTCTTTGGCGCCGAGGACGCGAACACGGTGGACGTGGTGCACCGCGTGCAGGCGGCCGTGGAGGAGCTGCAGGCCGAGTACCCGGACTTCCGCTTCATCCCGGGCGAGGAGAGCGCGAGCTTCACCGAGCAGTCGGTCTCCAACCTCCTCGGAAACGTCGTCCAGGCCCTCGTGTTGGCCTCGGTCATCCTGTTCCTCTTCCTCGGCCGGGTGCGCAGCTCCCTGGTGACCATCCTCTCGATGCCCCTGTCCTACGGCATCACCTTCGGGGTGATGAACGCGCTGGACATGGAGCTGAACATGGTCACCCTCTCGGCCGTGATCCTGGCGGTGGGGATGGTGGTCGACGCTACCGTCGTCGTCCTCGAGAACATCATCCGCCTTCGCGAGGAGGAGGGGCTGTCCTCGGTCGAGGCCGCCATTCGGGGGACCGACGAGGTGATCCTGCCGGTGCTGGCCGGCGCCGCCACCACGATGATGGTGCTCCTGCCGCTGCTGGGCCTGCAGGGCTTCGTCGGCAAGACCTTCGGCCCCCTCGCCGCCACCCTGCTCATCGCCTTCGCCTCCTCGGTCCTCGTCGCGCTCGTCGCCGTGCCGGTCCTGAGCCGGTACACGAAGGACGGCGGCCGGCTGGACGCCATCGCCGGCCGCGTCGCCGAGCCCTTCCAGCGAGGGATGGAGGCCCTTCGTCGCGGCTACATGGCGCTGCTGGACCTCGGCCTCCGCTGGCCGGCCGCCGTCGTCGGCATCGCGCTGAGCTCCTTCGTCCTGGGCCTGGTGGGGCTGCGCGTGTCCGGCATGGAGATGCTGCCGAAGATGGACAGCGGCGCCTTCTCGGTGTCGCTGGAGACCCCGTCGGGAACCTCCCTCGAGGAGACGACGCGGGTGGTGGGCGAGATCGAGCGCCTGCTGATGGGGCAGCCCGACGTGACGCTGGTGCAGTCCCAGGCCGGCTACGAGCCGGGGATGCTCTTCACCGGCGGCTCGGGGGTCATGGGCGCCACCCAGGGCTTCCTGAGCGTCACCCTCACGCCCCGCACCGAGCGGGAACGGAGCATCTGGGAGATCGAGGACGAGGTCCGGGCCGGGCTGCGCCGCATTCCGGGCATCGCCAACGTCGTGGTCAAGGAAGTCGGCAACACGGCCAAGTCCACGACCGCCGCCCCGGTGGTCGCGCGGCTTTCCGGTCCGGATCCCCTGGTCCTGGACAGCCTCGGCGAGCGGGTGCGGGAGCGGCTGGCCGAAGTTCCGGGCATCGTGGCGCCCACGCGGGCGTGGCGCCGGGACATGGACCGCCTCGTCGTCCGCGTGGACGAGCGGAAGGCCGCCTCGATGGGGCAGGGGGTCCTGGGGATCGCGCAGACGCTCGCGAGCGGGGCCGAGGGCATCGACGCCGGCAGCTTCGATCCGGGGCGCGGATCCCTCGAGCCGATTCGCGTGCGCTACGCCCGCAGCGCGCGTCCCACCGTCGACGAGCTGCTGTCCTGGCCGATGTTCGTGTCGGCCAGCGGCCAGGTGGTCCCGCTTCGCAGCGTCGCCGAGGCGCGGCGCACCGTGGAGCAGGGCCTGTTCACCCGCCGGGACCTGAGCCCCACCCTCGACGTGCTCGCCGAGGTGGGCGATCGGCCCCTGAGCTTCGTCGTCGCCGACGCGGAGGCCGCCATGAAGGAAATCGTCGTGCCCGAGGGCTACGCCCTCCGCATCGAGGGCGAGAACAACGACCTGCAGGACGCACGCAGCCAGATCCTCGGGGCCCTGGCGATCAGCGTCGTGTCCGTCTACCTGCTCCTGGCCGCCCAGTTCCGGTCCTTCGTGCACCCCGTGACGGTGATGATGGCGATTCCGCTGAGCCTCGCGGGGGTCTCGGCGGCCCTGTTCATCGCCGACAAGCCGGTGTCGATGCCGGTGATGGTGGGCCTGGTGCTGCTGGTGGGCACCGTGGTGAACAACTCGATCATCCTGGTCGACATCATCCGGCTCCGCCGGGAGGCCGGCGAGGAGCGGAAGACCGCGATTCGGGAGGGCGTGTCGACCCGTTTCCGCCCGATCCTCATGACCTCCCTGTCCACCATCGTCGGCATGGTGCCGCTGGCGATGGAGTGGGCGCTCGGCGCCGAGCGCTTCTCGCCGTTGGCCATCGCGGTCATCGGCGGCCTGCTGGCCTCCACCCTGCTCACCCTGGTGGTGATCCCCGTCTTCTACGAGATCTCCGAGCGCCTGGTGGCGCGGTTCTCGGGAACGAGGGCGGTGCCGGCCTCCCTGCTGCTGCTGCTCGCCGTGGGGGCGGTCGCATCGCCCTCCGCGCGGGCGGAGGAGCTCACCCTCGACGAGGCTTGGAGCGTCGTCGCCGGCAGCCACCCCGCCATGGAGGCGGCTCGCGCGCGCGTCGATTCCGCCCGGGCCTCCCGGTCGGCCGCCACGCTCGGCATGTTGCCGCAGGCCCAGCTCACGGGCAGCTACTCCCGCCTGAGCTACGTCGAGCCGGCGATCATCGAGATCCCGCTCGAGCTTCCCACCGGACAGACGCCGGACCCGATCGAGTTCGGGGAGCCGGTGCAGGACTGGTACTCCTTCAAGGCCGACGTGCAGCAGCCGCTGTTCAACGGGGGCGCCCTGCACCAGGCCAGGAAGGCGGCGAAGGCCCGGAGCCGGATGGCCGAGGCCGACGAGGACGATATCGCCACCGACCTGTGGCTCTCCCTGGTGGAGTCCTGGTACGGCCTGGCGGTTGCCCGGGAGATGGTCGACATCCGCGCCGAGCTCCTCGAATCGGTCTCCGCGCAGGAAGCTCGCGTGGAGCGGCTCCACGAGCAGGGGCGCGTGACCGACCTCGAGCTGTCCACCGTCAGCCTCAAGCGGGCCGAGGCCGAGCAGGCCCTCGCCGCCGCCAGGGAGAACGCGGCCCTGGCGCGCCGGCGGCTCGCCATCCTGCTGGGGCGCGAGCCGGACCCGGTGGTGGTGGACCCGATCGCCGTGGCTCGGGACATCGCCGGCCCGGCATCGGGCCGACCCGAGCAGAACCCGGGGTTGCAGAGCGCGGCCGCCGGTGCCGAGGCGGCCCGGGCGAACGCCCGCGCCCGGACCGGGGCGCTTCTGCCCTCGGTGGCGGTCGCGGCCGGCTACCAGTACCAGAATCCCAACACGCGGTACTTCCCGCTGGAAGCGGAGTGGCACGATTCCTGGTACGTGTCGGTCGCGATGACCTGGAAGCTCGACATGGGCCTCCGGCTGAACCAGGCCCGCGAGGCGAGGGCCAGCGCGGATGCCGCCGAGGCCGGGCTCCGCGCCGTGCGGCGGGAGACCGAGCTGCGCCTGGCCCGCCAGGAGTCCGAGGTGCGCCTCGCCGCCGAGAAGCTCGGCATGGCCGCCGAGCAGGTGCGCCTCGCCGAGCGGGCCGCCCGGGCGGCCGACACCGCCCTGGAGGCCGGGCGGCTCACCACCCTGGACTACCTCGAGCGTCGGGCCGACCTGGCGCTGGCCCGTGCGTCCCAGCAACAGGCCGCCCTCGACCTCATCCTGGCGCGGGAGCGCCTGCGGGGGCTCGTCGGCGAGTATGGCCCCGGGGCGGGGCCTTGACACGAGCCGCCCCGGCGGCGAGAGAACGGGTTCCGTCGACGGATCCGCGAGGAGGTTGGCGATGAAGCGCGAGAGAACCGAGGTGCGCCGGCGGCAGATCGCCGAAGCCGCCCTGAAGGTCATGGCCCAGCAGGGGCTGCGGCGCTTCACCGCCGCCGCGATCGCCCGGGAGGTGGGCATCTCCGACGGGGCCCTGTTCCGGCACTTTCCCGACAAGGCGGCCATCGTCGCCGCCGCCCTGGACCGCGCCGAGGAGATGCTGTTCGACGGGTTCCCGCCCGAGCACCCCGATCCCGTCGAGCGCCTCGGCCTGTTCTTCCAGCAGCGGGTCGCGCTGGTCGCCGCCAACCCCGCCCTCGTCAACCTGGTCATCTCCAACCAGCTCGCCCTGGCTGCGGGCGCCGAGGGCGCCGAGCGGGTCGGCCGGTGGAAGGCCCGCTCGGCGGCCTTCATCCTGGAGTGCCTCCAGGAGGCCGCCGCCGCGGGTGTCCTGCGGGAGGGGGTGGAGCTGCCCGCGCTTCGTCTCGTCGTGTACGGCAGCATGCTCTCCCTCGGCATGGCGGGCCAGATCGGCCTCGACGACGGCGACACCGAGCCGTCGATGCTCTGGCGCACCCTGCGAAGGCTGATCACGCGGTAGGCGGAGTCAGCCGCGGCGGTCCGGGCTTCCTCGCACGGTCAGCGGCGGCCGGCCCGGACGCGCCAGACCTCGGCGGGAAGGCCGGCGCGGGCGAGGCGGTCGAGCCAGGCGCGCTGCTCGTCGCGCAGGGCGTCGCCGGGGCCCTTGACCTCGACGAGGAACGGCCCTTCGGGGAGCGCGGGCGGATCGAGGTCGGGCAGCTCGGTGGAAGCGGGCGGGTCGGCGGGCAGCACGGCCAGGTCGGGCAGGCCCCGGGCGGCCCGGGGGCCGTGGCGGGCGATGGGGGTGAGGACGGCGGCCAGGGCCGGGCCCTCGACGGCCGCGACGAGGCGGCGCAGGCGATCGGGGGGCCAGCGCTCCCAGTTCGTGCCGGGAAGGGCCGTGCCGGCGTGCGCGGCGAGGGCGGCTTCGAGGCGGTCGGGCCCCTCGCCGGCGGCCAGGGCGGCCACCCGGGCGGCGATGGCCTCCCGGCGGCGCGCGAAGAAGGCCGGGGTGCCGAAGTCCAGCGGCGCCGTGAGCAGCGGGGAGGGGAAGGCGCCGGGCAGGGGCGCCAGGAGCACGTCGGCGAACAGCAGCGAGAACAGGCCCACCCAGGTGCTCGCCTCGCCGTGGATCGCCTCGCGGCCGGCCCGGGCCAGGCGGTCGGCCACCGCCGCCTCCACCGGCACCGGGCCGGCGCGGCTCGCCCAGGCGGGTCGGGGACCGATGCGGCCCGCCTCGACGAGGACGAGGACGCGCTCGGATGGCTTGCGGAGGGGCGGCAGCCCGACCCAGGGCGCGCCGGCCTTTCGGGCCAGGCGCCTTCCCGTTCGGTCGAGGGCGAGGGCCTCGCCGGGGGCGGCCTCGGCCAGGGCCTCGGCGCAGGCTCGTGCCCCCTCCTCCGGGCGGCCCAGGGCCTCGAGGCTGAGCGCGTGGCGGCGGGCCACCGGGGCCGGGCGGTGCAGGTCGACGGCGCGCATGCGCCGGTAGATCGCCTCGGCCTCCGCCGGGCGGCCGAGCTGTTCGAGGCGGCGGGCGGCGGCGCGGGCGATGGCCTCGTCGAAGCGCCGGCCGCTGAAGCGCAGGCGCACCGGGTCGGGGCGGGGGACGGCCTCCAGCGCCGCCAGGGCCCGGGGGGCGTCGGCGACGGCGAGGTCCGGGTCCTCCCAGGCCGCCGCCGCCCGGGCCAGCCCCGCCTCGTAGGCGAGCAGCTCCCGGCGGTCGCGCCACAGCCCCGGGCCGCCGGTGAGCGGCACGCGGGGGTAGCGCACGTGGCCGAGGCGGGCGACGACCAGGCGGGAGAGGTCGCCGTCGTGGTCGAGGAGCGCCACCCGGGCCAGGCGGCGGAACAGGCCCCGGTGCCGGAGGAGCAGGCCCGGCTCGCGCCGGAGGGCGGCGTCGAGGGCGGCGCGCCGCGCCGCCGGCAGCTCCGGGTCGAGGAGCCGGGCGAGGAGCGCGGCCCGCCCGCCGCCCCGGCGCAGGCCCGCCTCGGCCGCGAGGGCCTT
>WGAH01000555.1 GCA_015489145.1 Deltaproteobacteria bacterium | reverse complement strand
GTCCGAGTCGTCGCAGTCGCTGCAGTCGATCACCCCGTCGCCGTCCGCGTCGGCACCCGTCAGCGAGGCGTCGGCGTCGTCGCAGTCGCCAGCGCAGGTGGTCACCCCGTCGCCGTCCGCGTCGTAGCCCTCGTCCACCGAGAGATCGCAGTCGTTGTCGATGCCGTCGCAGACCTCGGGCACGCCCGGGCTGCGAAGCGAGGTGGAGTCGTCGCAGTCGTCGCAGTCGATGTAGCCGTCGCCGTCGGCGTCGGCCCCGGTGAGCGAGGCGTCGCCGTCGTCGCAGTCGTCGCAGTCGATCACCCCGTCGCCGTCCGCGTCGGCCCCGGTGACCGAGGCGTCGGCGTCGTCGCAGTCGCCGGCGCAGGTGCTCACCCCGTCGCCGTCCGCGTCGTCGAGGTTGAGGCTGGCGTCGCCGTCGTCGCAGTCGTCGCAGTCGATCGCCCCGTCGCCGTCCGCGTCGGCCCCGGTGAGCGCCGCGTCGCCGTCGTCGCAGTCGTCGCAGTCGATCACCCCGTCGCCGTCCGCGTCGGCCCCGGTGACCGAGGCGTCGGCGTCGTCGCAGTCGCCCTCGCAGGTGGTGACCCCGTCGCCGTCCTCGTCGAAGCCCTCGTCGATGGTGCCGTCGCCGTCGTTGTCGCGGCCGTCGCAGACCTCGCAGACGATCGTGCCGTCGCCGTCGGAGTCGACGTCGAAGGCCGCCGCCGGCAGCGACCAGCTCGTGTGGATCGTGCCGGTGCCGTCGTCGTACTCGGCCTCGGCCTCGGGCAGCTCGAGGTAGGCGGCGTCGGCGCCGTCGTCGTCGGTCAGCGTGTAGCTGATCTGGGCGAGGTCCGGGTCCTTGCCGCCGGTCATGGCGTCGAGGGAGACCGTCCAGGTCAGGGTGGTGGAGCCGTCGGCGTTGACGGTCTCGCTGTCGGGGGTCTGCGAGTAGCCCGAGGCCGTCCAGCCGGCGGGCACGATGTCGGTGATCGTGGCGTCGCCGGCCACCGCGCCCCAGTTGTGCGCCGAGAGGGTGACGGTGACGCCGGAGCCCGAGGTGGCGGCGGTCTTGCCGACGCTGATCACGGTGTAGGCGTCTTCCCAGTCCCAGATGTCGTGCTGGGCCTGCACGCCGGTCTCGTCCACCCAGTCGATGAGGTCGTCCACCCCGTCGCCGTCGATGTCGACGGTGGTGTTGGTGAAGCCGGACAGCTCGTCGGGCACGCCCTCGCCGAGGAAGTCGAAGGTCTTGCCCAGGCGGACGTAGAAGCCCTCCTCGACGCACCACCAGCCGTACTCGCCGAGGTAGTCCTCCTTGACGCCGTTCGCCGTCGTGTAGGAGCCGTACCAGGCCGTCATGCTGTCGCCGGGGGCGAGGCGCACCGGCGCGTCGGAGATCGCGATGTCGGTGTAGAAGGCCTGGGTCTCGTCGGTGGTGTAGAGGGTCTGCTCGTCGAGGCAGACGTCGTAGACGGAGCCCGTGTTGGTCCAGGTCACCGACTCGCCGATGGATCCCGTGCTCTCGACCTCGAGGTAGCCGAGGGCGTGGGCCTGCCAGATCGTGAGGCAGTCGATGCCGCTGTCATCGCATTCGTCGATGGAAACCGCGGCCGAGGCGGGCAGCGACAGGCCCAGCAGCGCGGCGAGGGAGACCAGGCGGCGAGGGGAAGGGGCGAAGGACATGGGACTACTCCAGGTGGATCGCGGCCCCGGCCCCGCCCCCGTCGGGGGGGTGGGCGAAGGCTGGATCGCGGGGGAAACCTTGGGGGACCGAAGCGTTCGGAATGGAGATGGAACCCGGTTGCCGCAACCCGATCCTGGCACGCGCTCGGAGGACCATCAACACTTTTTCGATCCCTCGGGACGGGTCAGGGTCAGGGCTGGTCGGCGGTCGGCACCGGGCCGCCGGGCGCCTCGGCGGGCGACTCGGTGACGGCGATGCAGGCCTCGGGGTGCTTGGCGGCGAAGATGAACTCGACCCGGCGGTTGGCCTCGGAGCGGACCTCGTCGCCGAGCTTCTCGATGTTGAAGTCCTCGCCGCAGCCGATGGGCGGGTCGAGCCTGGCCGGCGGGACGCCGAGGGTGACGGTGAGGTAGTCGTAGACCGCCTGGGCCCGGCGCTGGCTGAGGTCCTTGTTGTAGGCGCGGCTGCCCATCGTGTCGGTGTGGCCCTCGATGCGAATGCGCCCCACCTGCGGGTTGTCGTCGATGAACCGGGCCACCTCGGCGAGGAGCCGGTAGCTGCGCGGCTGGATCGTCGCCTTGTCGAAGTCGAAGTGGACCTTGTCGAGGAGGTAGAGCTTGCCTTCGCCCGGGCGGATGAACTTCGGCAGGGTGACGAGGATCACGGTGGTCTGGCCGGCCTGCACCTCCGCGGTGGCGCGGACGGGCTGGTAGTCGGGGGCCGTGACGACGAAGGCGTGCTCGCCCGGCGGCGCGTCGGTGGCGCCCTCGCCGCCCGGCGCCTGCACGGGCTCGCCGCCGTCCATGGTGAAGCTGGCCGGGACGGGGTTGTCGTCGATGTCGCGCACGCGCACGATGACCTTGCCCGCCAGCGCCTCCATCACCTTGACGATCTCCTGCTCGGGCGGGGAGGGCTGCACCGTGACGAGGCTCTGGAGCGGCCGGTAGCCATCGGCGTCGGCCCACATGCGGTAGCGCCCCGGCGGCACCTCGAAGTCGAGCGCGTCGCCGCCGGTCTCGGGGCCCTCGGGCAGGGCGACCTCGGTGCGAACCCCGGGAACCGGGTTGCCCTGCGGGTCCTCGATGCGAAGGTGGACGAGGATGTCCTCGGCGACGGGCGCGGCTTCTTCCTTCTCGGGCCAGGGCTCGTAGCTGAGCACGCCGACGGCGCGCCAGGTGGGGGCGGCGACCGCCTCGAGCAGGCCGATACCCACCCCGCCGCGAAGGGTCCAGTTGCCGCCGAGACGCGACCAGAAGCCGGGCATCAGCTCGAGGGGCTCGCCGTCGTGGTTGGAGAAGGCCGAGCCGTAGTCGGGGTGCCAGGCGAGATCCGCGGACAGGCCGCCGTTGTCGGTCAGCTCGTAGCCGAGACCGGCCCGGGCGACGAGCTGGTCGCTCCAGTCCACGGCGGCGAGCTGCACCGCCGGGACGTGGCGCGTGCCGAGGTTGAAGGCGAGGTGCGTGTTCTCGCCGACGTCGGTGTCGAGGATGCCGTAGACCTCCCAGGTGAGGCCCTCCGAGCGCACCGGCGCGTCCACCGTGGCGGTGGGCAGGCCCACCCGGCCGGCCACCGCGAAGCCGGTGCGGCGGTCGTCCTCGTCATCGCCGCGGTCGCGGTCCACGAGGCCGAGCTTGAGGTCGAAGTCGAGGTCGCCGACCCCGCCCCCGCCGGCGAAGCCCGTGCCCGCCGTGTCGAAGAACACGGGAAGGTCGACGCCGAGGCGCGCCCGGCCCAGGGTGTAGCCGGCGATGGCGTCGCCCTGGAAGGCGCGGTCGAGGATGGTGGTGGCGCTGGTCTCGTTGCCCTCGGCGTCCTCGACGACGTAGATCAGCGGCATTCGCGTGTAGACGAGGCCGAGCCGCGCCGTGAAGGTGCCGGAGTCGAAGTTCTCGGCGTCGTCCGTCCACAGGGTGTAACGGGCGTCGATGGGGATCCGATAGATCTGGGCATCGACATCGGAAACCGCGTCCTGGGCGGCGGCCAGGCCCGCGAGCAGGGCCACGGCTGGGAACAGCGTCAGCATGGGAACCTCGGCGACTCGGCGCGGGAAGGCGGCTGCAGGCTACCACAGCCGCCCTCGGGCTGCCATGCGCCTCCCGAAAAAAAGCAAGGGCAGTGCAAGGTTTGATCGGCGCGGCGTCCCCGGGACGCCCGGCCGCCCCCCGCCGAGGTGGACGGCCCGCCGCCGGGGGGCATAGACCTGTCGCGCACCCTCCCGGAGCCGGGCCGCCGTGAACCGCACCGACCATCACTTCGCCCGCGCCGTCGAGGCCGCGGTCGAGCGCATCGAGCGCGGGACCGACGCCGAAGTCGTCGTCGTCGCGGCGGGTCGCTCGGGCAGCTACGCCGACCTCGCCTGGGCCGGCGGCGCGGCCTTCGCCTGGCTGCTCCTCGCCCTGGCCCTGTGGAGCCCGGTCCCCTTCACCGGCGCCTGGCTGCCCGTCGAGCTCCCCGTCGCCGGGTTTCTCGCCGGATGGCTGATCCACCGCAGCCCGCCGGTGCTGCGGCGGCTGGCCCCCTCGACGCGCCGCCGCCGGCAGGTCGAAGCGGAGGCCCACCGGGTCTTCCACGAGGAAGCCGTGCACGGCACGAAGCGGCGAACCGGGGTGCTGGTGTTCCTCAGCCGGCTCGAGCGCCGCGTGCGGGTGGTGGCCGACGCCGGCGTCGAGGCCCGGGTGCCCGCCGGCGAGATCCACGCGATCCGCTGGGGCGACGGCGCCGACCCCGCCACCTGCACCGACACCGCCGGCTTCCTCGCCGGCCTCGACGCCCTCGGCGCCGTCGCCCCAGCGGATCGCGTGGATCTCGCCGGCGGGCACCCGGGCCTCGACGCCGGCGTCGGCCACCACCCGCACGCGGCGCTCGAGCCGGCTGAGGAACACCAGCACCCCGGTTCGCCGCTTCGTGCC
>WGAH01000554.1 GCA_015489145.1 Deltaproteobacteria bacterium | reverse complement strand
GGCGGCCCTCGCCGCCCCCCCGGCGCGCGAGGGCCGCCCGCCCCGCGGCAAGGCCGGCCGAGGAAAAGGCGGAAAGGCCGGTCGCGGCGGCCGGGGCGGCAAGGACTACGCCCACGGGCCCCTGTTCGCGCGCCACGTCGACGACCTGCGCGAGCTGATGCGCGTCGTCGAGAAGCACGGCGGCAAGCTCGAGATCCAGGCCCAGACGCCGTTTTCCAGCCGGCTGGTCGAGGAGGGCAACCCCCTGTTCGCCGACGCGGTGGCCCGCGGCCACGAGATCGGCCTGCACTTCCACGAGGACGCCCACCTCGGCGAGAACTGCAACGAGCTGCCCGCCTCGACCTGGGTGGCGGTGATCCGCGACGAGATCGGCGTGCTCGAGAAGGCCGGCGCCGGGCGGGTGCGCTACATGAGCGGCGGCAACCTCTACCCCCACCAGCTCGACGTGGCGGCGAAGGCCGGGCTCGACGTCATCGGCGACTACAAGAGCCGCCTCATGGACCGCACGGACCCGCGCCTGCTGCTGACGACCCCGTGGCGGCCCGCCGGCGGCACCGACGGCCGGGACGTCTCGGCCCTGGCCCGCGAGAACCCCAGGGGCAAGGTCGTCTACATCCCCGACGGGGCCTTCGACCTCGTCGCCGGCAAGCACGCCGTGCAGCGGCAGTACCGCGGGCCGGCGGCGATTCGCCCCCTCCTCGACCTGTTCCGGGAGGGGCTCGAGGCCTCCCTGGCGGCGCGGGACCCGGATCGGGTCAACGTCTACCACTTCACGATCCACCCGGGCGAGATCTCCGAGCGCGACAGCAAGCGCCCCTACGAGGCCCTCGACCGCTGGCTGACCGAGGTCGTGGACCCCCTCGTCGACAAGGGCGAGCTCGAGTGGGCCACCTTCGGCGAGATGGCCGACGCCTACGCCGCCTGGGAGAAGAAGGCGGGCCGGTCGGCGCCGGCGCGCGGCGGAGAGGGGGTCGGCTCCGGCAAGGCGGGCGGCGGCGAGAAGGCCGGCGCCCTCCACAAGACCGCGCGCGCCGCCTCCGGGCGATCCGCCGGCGCCGCTTCCGGCCGCTACGTCAACTTCGCGATCAACGTCCACGACTGGACCAACCCCGACGACAGCGCCGCCACCCTGCTGCGCCTGTGCGACATCTTCGAGAAGTACGGCGTCCACGGCGACTTCTACATCACCGGCCCCATGGCCCACCTCTACGCCGAGCGGCACCCCGAGGTCATCGCCCGCCTCAACGAGACCGGGCAGGGCCTCGGCTACCACGTCCGCGCCCCCCACCCCCTCGCCACCGGCTTCGGCGATCCCCTCAAGGGGCTCGCCGGCGAGGCGCTGAAGCGGACGATTCGCGACTACGAGACGTACCGCCTCGACCTCCGCACCGGCGAGCTGATCCGCGACCAGCCCGGCGGCTACACCTACGTGAAGCAGGCCTTCGGGCGGGCCCCGGTGGTGGTGGGGGCCGGCGGCCCCACGCCGGCGGCCCGGGCGGCGGCGATGGCGGTCTACCGGGAACTCGGCGCGAAGATGGTGGTCAGCGCCGAGCACGAGGGGCAGACCGACCCGACCGACCCCTTCAAGTGGCGCGACGGCCTGCTCGTGCGGCCCTCGGTGTTCGGGGTGACGCGCTGGGGCCCGGGGCGCAAGGGCACCTTCTGGTGGAACGGCATCCAGAAGGACCCCCGAAGCTACGATCCCGCCCGGCACATGGAGGAGGGCTTCCGCGAACACGCCGAGGGCGCCGTGTTCGCCACCGCCCTCATTCACGAGAACAACTTCTACCGCGGGCGCGAGACGCCCTGGGCGCGGGTCTACTACACGACCTACGAGCCGGGAAACCGCGTGCCCGCGAAGCCGCCCTACGACCTCGACGCCCCGACGCGCTCGGTGCCCCGGAGCAAGGCCGAGCAGGCGCGCATCTGGGAGGGCTACGAGAAGATGGTCGCCTGGGCGAGCCGCAACGCCACGGTGGTGACGGCGGCCGACATCGTGGCGATGGCGGGGGGCTGAGCCGGGCCGTCGCGTCGGCGGCGGGACGGGAAGCGGCCGGACGCCGCACCCGCTGTACCGCCGGCGGTCGGCCGGCGCTCCTCGTCCGCTCCACCGCGTTCGCGGGGACGGGGCGGCGTCGACCCGATAGGAAGCCACCCCACCCCAGGAGGCCCCATGTCCCGCAT
>WGAH01000553.1 GCA_015489145.1 Deltaproteobacteria bacterium | reverse complement strand
TTCACCGTGTCCGTCTCGCCGCCGCTGGTGACCTCCAGGTCGGCGTAGCCGGCCTCGCTGGCCGGGGGCGTGACGCCGTAGACGACGTAGCCGACGTCGAGGGGGTTGGCCTCGGGGTCGGGCAGGGTGAGCCCCTCGAGGTCCTGGCCGCTTTCTTCGCCGCGTGCCGCGCGGGAGCCGCCGGCGGCGGCCCTTCGGGATTAGACTCGCCTCCCCCGCTGGAACCGACGAGGAGGTGTCCCGATGACCACCGCCAGCGACCAGGCCCACACCCGGCTCCCCGAGACCATGCCCTGCTGGGTCGGCGGCGAGGCCCGCCTGCCCAACACCAACCTCGCCGTCACCGACAAGTACACCGGCGAGGTCGTCACCCGGGTGCCCCTGGCCGACGAGGCCCTCATCGACGAGGCCATCGGCCTGGCCGTCGAGGCGCGCGAGCCGATGGCGAAGCTGCCGGCCTGGAAGCGCCAGGCGGTGCTCCAGCACTGCGTGCGCCGCTTCGAGGAGCGCCGCGAGGAGCTGGCGATGGCGCTCTGCGTCGAGGCCGGCAAGCCGATTCGCGACGCCCGCGGCGAGGTGACGCGCCTCATCGACACCTTCCGCTACGCCGCCGAGGAGGCGGTGCGCGTCGGCGGCGAGGTGCTGGAGATGGCGATCTCGCCGCGCGCCGAGGGCTACGCCGGCTACGTGCGGCGCTTCCCCATCGGCCCCTGCTCCTTCATCAGCCCGTTCAACTTCCCCCTGAACCTGGCCGCCCACAAGGTCGCCCCGGCCATCGCCGCCGGCAACCCCTTCGTCCTCAAGCCGGCCAGCCTCACGCCCCTCGGCGCCCTCATCATCGGCGAGGTGCTCGCCGAGACCGACCTTCCGCGCGGCGCCTTCAGCATCCTCCCCTGCCGTCGCGACGGCGCGCGCCTGTTCACCGAGGACGACCGCCTGAAGCTGCTGAGCTTCACCGGCTCGCCGGCGGTGGGCTGGGACCTCAAGGCCCGGGCCGGCAAGAAGAAGGTCATCCTCGAGCTCGGCGGCAACGCCGGCTGCATCGTCGAGCGCGACTGGATCGAGGGCGCGGACGACCCCGATGCCGCCCTCGACGACGCGATCGGCCGCATCGCGGTCGGGGCCTTCTACCAGTCCGGCCAGAGCTGCATCGGCGTGCAGCGCATCCTCGTCCACGAGGCGATCTACGAGCGCTTCCGCGACGCCCTCGTCGCCCGCACCCGCTCGCTGGTGGCCGGCGATCCCAAGGACCCGGACACCTTCATCGGGCCCGTGATTTCCGAGCGCGAGGCCGAGCGCATGGAGGCCTGGATCGAGGAGGCGGTGGCCGGCGGCGCCCGGGTGCTCTGCGGCGGGCGGCGCGAGGGGGCCATGCTCGAGGCCACCCTGCTGGAGAACGCGCCCCACGCCTGCCGCGCCTGGGGCGAGGAGTTCTTCGGCCCCGTGGCGGCGCTGGAGCCCTACGCCGACTACGAGGAGGCGCTGCGCGAGGTCAACGACAGCCGCTACGGGCTCCAGGCCGGCGTCTTCACCCGCGACCTCTACAAGATGCAGCGGGCCTGGGAGGTGCTGGAGGTCGGCGGCGTGGTGGTGGGCGACGTGCCCTCCTGGCGCGTCGACCACATGCCCTACGGCGGGGTCAAGGACAGCGGGCTCGGCCGCGAGGGCATTCGCTACGCCATCGAGGACATGACCGAGCCCCGGCTCCTCGTCGTCCGCACCCCGCCCTTCGAGCGGCGCTGAGCCCTACCGGGGCGCCGCCGCCTCGGGCGGGCTCGCCTGCGCGCCCTCGCTCCGCCAGGTGAGCAGGCTCACCGCCACCGCCGCGCCCAGGCTGAGCAGGAAGGCGGGGATCAGCTCGTACAGCTCGCCCACCGGCGGCGGGACCCGCTTCCAGATCACGGTGACCGCCGGCCCGACGACCAGGGCCGCCAGCACCCCCGAGCGCGTCAGCTTCCGCCAGTAGAGCGACAGGAGGATGACCGGCGTGAAGGCGGCGCCCAGCGCGCTCCAGGCGAACAGCACGAAGGTGAAGATGAACCGCGGCTTGACGAGCGCGAAGACCATCGCCACCGCGGTCATGCCGACGAGGATGAGGCGCGTGCGGACGACGAGCTTGTCGTCGCTCACGGAGCGCGGGCGCACCTTGAGCCAGAAGTCGTGGATGAGGCTGGTGGCCGCGTACATGAGCTGGCTGTCGGCGGTGGACATGATCGCGGCGGTCACCGCCGAGAGCACCATGCCGGCGAGCACCGGGTGCATGTGGCTGCGGGTGAGGAACGGGAGCACGGCCTGCTCGGCGGCGTCCTGGCTGCCGGCGAGGTCGGGGGCCAGGGCGCGCACGCCGAGACCCACGGTGGTCGAGCCGAACAGCACCACCGCCGCCCAGACCACGGCGATCCAGCCGGCGCGCCGCGCCTCCCGCTCGTCGGCGGCGGTGATGTAGCGCACGATCATGTGCGGCATGCCCGGGTAGCCCAGCGCGATGCCGAGGTTGCCGAGGACGAAGCCCGCCAGCGCCCAGCCGGCCGTCTCGGCGGGGCGCAGGCTCAGCAGGCCGAGGGGGCCGAGCACCTCGGCGACGCCGGCGAAGCCCCCCGCCCGCGCCACCGCCAGGACCGGCAGCCCGAGCATGACGAGGAACATGAGCCCGCCCTGCAGCGTGTCGGTCCAGCACACGGCGGCGTAGCCGCCCATCACGATGTAGATGCCGACGATGACGGCGCCGAGCACCACCCCGACCCAGTAGGGCGTGTCGGGCCCGAACAGCTCCATGCCGACCAGCAGCTTGCCGGCCCCCGAGAACTGCGCGACCACGTAGGCGAGCATGAAGACGGTGATGATCAGGGCCGAGAGCAGCCGGATGAGGTTGCCCCGGTCGCCGGTGCGGGCGGTGAGGTAGTCGCTGAGGGTGAGCGCGCCGAGGCGCCCCGAGTCGCGGCGCAGGCGCGGGGCGATGAAGGCGGCGTTGAAGCTGAAGCCGACGATGCAGCCGATCGCCGCCCAGTACCCGGCCACCCCCTTCCAGTAGCCGATGCCGCTCAGGCCGAGCATCACCCAGACGCTCTCGGAGGAGGAGGCCGAGGAGATGGCGGTGACGATGCTGCCGAGGGACTTGTCCGCGCTGACGAAGTCCTCGTAGGAGTCTCCGTGCCGGCGCTCGCCGAGCCAGCCGATGACGAAGAGCGCGACGAGGTAGGCGACAAAGGTGACGAGGATGCCGAATTGCTCGCCCGTCATGGCGACACCTCCGCGAGGGCGCCGAGGGTAGCACGGCCCTCGCCGAGGTTGGCGGCTTCGGCGCGGCGGTCGGTCAAGTGCGGATCCCCCGGAGCCGATCCCGGGAGTGTCGGCCGGAACATCCGGCCCCCCGGTGAAAGCCATCTCCACTGGGGCCAGGGCGGACCGCCGCCGCCCAGGGCAAGGGTCTCTTCGCGTCTCACCGACGCCGCCGCGGACCTCCTCGGGTTCGCGGGCACGGTTCGGTCACTCCAGCAGGCACCCGGTCCGTCCTGGCCCCGCTTTCAACCGTCGGTCGAAGCCCGACCCGCCACCCCATCGGCCCGCGCACTGATCGGGCTCAGGGTCCGCGGGCAAGGGCACCGGTTCGCGCCTCCAAGCGGATTGCTTCGGCGGAGCCCCGGTCATACTCGCGCGCCGTGCACCCCAGGCAGGAGGCTTGACCATGGTTGCAGGATTCGGCCGGCGCATCTTCGCGGCGTTCCTCCTCACCCTGATCGCGACGGCGGCCCACGCGGCCGTGGCCCCGCAGAACCTCGGCTTTCCCGACGTCGAGTTCACCTCGCTCCAGCGGAAGAACTGCGAGGTCTGCCACGGCAAGTCGCTCGCGGATCGCCACCACGGCACCCCGAAGGCCCAGGCCGGCGAGTGCGGCTTCTGCCACACCGTCAGCACGACGCCGGGCAAGCTCGGCGTCAAGCTCGAGCGCAACTGCCTGAGCTGCCACAAGACCAGCCCCCACCACGAGACGCAGGCGGCCAAGGAAAAGAAGTGCACGAGCTGCCACAACGCGCCCGGGCTGGCGGCCTACACGACGAAGCTGCCCGACTACGGCGTGAGCAAGGTCACGCCCAAGCGCAGCAACTGCCGCAACTGCCACGCCGGGGGCACCGCCAACGGCATGACCATCGCCACGCCGCAGAAGACCCACCACCAGGCGGCGGGCATCGGCTGCGACGCCTGCCACGGCGGCGACACCTCGAAGACCGTGGTGCGCCCCTGCGAGCACTGCCACAGCGTCGAGGCGATCCACCAGGTCGAGCCGCACCTCCAGAAGACCGCCTGCGGCGGCTGCCACAACGGCAGCGGCTGGACGGCGAAGTAGCCGCGCCTACGCCTCCCACGGCGGGTGGGCGAGGCGCGCGGCGAGGTGGTCGATGCACAGGCGCACCCGCGCCGGCAGGTAGCGCCGGTGCGGGACCACCGCGAAGAAGGCGCCGCGAAGCCGCTCCCAGTCGTCGAACAGCGTGAGGAGGCGCCCGGCGCGCAGCGCCTCGTGCACCTGGAAGGCCGGGAGGCTGGCGATGCCGAGGCCCGCGACGGCCGCCTGCACGAGCAGGTCGCCGCTGTCGGCGGCGAGGCGCGCGCGCACCCGCGGCACGACCACCTCGCCGTCGGGCCCGCGAAACCACCACTCCGGCAGGGTGCGGGAGGCGGCGTAGCGCAGGCAGGCGTGGGACTCGAGCTCGCGGGGATGGGCGGGGCGCCCGGCGCGGGACAGGTAGTCCGGGCTCGCGACGACCTTGAGGTCGAAGCCGCACAGGCGCCGCCCCACCAGGCTGGAGTCCGGGAGGATGCCGCCGCGCACGGCGAGGTCGAAGCCCTCGGCGAGAAGGTCCACCGGGTGGTCGCTCAGGCGCAGGTCCACCTCCAGGTCCGGCCAGCGGGCGGCGAAGGCCAGCAGCTCGGGGGCGAGGTAGCGGAGGCCGAAGCTCAGGGGCAGGGCGATGCGGAGCAGGCCGCGGGGCTCGGCGCGGGCCGAGGCGACGACGCGGCCGGCCTCCTCGAGGGCGTCGAGGGCCGGCAGGGCGGCGTCGAGGTAGGCGCGCCCCTCCTCGGTGAGGATGAGGCTCCGGGTGCTCCGCGACAGCAGGCGCACCCCGAGCCGGGCCTCCAGCCGGGCCACGGCGCGGCTCACCCGCGACTTCGACACGCCGAGGACCTCGGCGGCGCGGGTGAAGCTGCCGGCCTCCACCACCTGCGCCAGGGCGCGCACGTCGCCGGGGTCCACCGGGCCGAGGGGCCGCTCGCCGGCGGGGTTCCGGGCCATGCCTTCCTCCATCGTTGCGGCTTGTGCAACACTGTGTTGCCCGCGCGAGCGATGCGCGCAACCGTGGAGACGGTAGGGGATCCCGCCGGGGATGCCCCCCGGCCTTCCCGGAGGTTTCCATGATCCGTCGCCTCGCCCTTCTCCTCGGCCTCTCGACCCTCGGCGCCCCCGCCGCGCTCGCCGCCGACTACCAGCTCGACCCCAGCCACTCGCGGGTGGCCTTCAAGGTGCGCCACATGATGGTGAGCTGGGTGAACGGCTCCTTCGGCACGGTGGAGGGCACGGTGAGCTGGGACCCGGCGAAGCCCGAGGCCACCCGCGTCGAGGCGACCATCGGCGCGGCGAGCATCGACACCGCCGAGCCCAAGCGCGACGAGCACCTGCGCAGTCCCGACTTCTTCGACGTGGCGCGCTTCCCCGAGCTGCGCTTCGTCTCGAAGCGGGTCGAGAACGCCACGCCGAACGCCTTCGACCTCGTCGGCGACCTGAGCATGCACGGCGTGACCCGCGAGGTCACCCTGCACGTCTCGGAGATCACCCCCGAGATCCGCGACCCCTGGGGCAACTTCCGCGTCGGCGGCACGGCCAGCGCCGTCCTCGACCGCCAGGACTTCGGCCTGAACTGGAACAAGCAGATGGACCAGGGCGGCGCGGTGGTCGGCGACGAGGTGAAGATCAGCATCGACGTGGAGCTGGTGCGCCCGGCGAAGTGAGCCGGCGGGATCAGCCGTCCTCGTCGGTGTGCAGCGAGAGGCCGCGCCGGCGGAGGAGCGCGGCGAACACGCCGTCTCCGTCGCGGACCTCGCCGTCGACCCAAGTGCGGCCGACCCCGCAGGAGGGCGAGCGCGCCTTGAGCAGGGCGGCGCCGGCGTCGGGAGCCCGGGCCAGCGCGCGACGGGCGCCCTCCACGAAGGCGGCGGTGACGTCGGTGCCGTCGTCGCGCACCACCCGGGCGGCGCCGGCGAGGACCGCGGCCCCGTCGCCGCCCCGGAGCTGCGCGGGCGGGCGGGGCGTGCCGAGGCCGCCGAGCTCCTCGGGGCAGGCGGCGACGACGTGCTCCGCACCCAGGCGGTCGAGGAGCCGGCGGGCGGCCTCGGCCGGGCGGCTGCCCCCGTCGTAGCGGCAGCGCTCGCCGAGCAGGCAGGCGCTCACGAGCCAGCGTTCGCCCATCGCGGCCTCCGGGTGAGGGGACGGCGATCCGTATGATCCGGGGCGAGGCCGGGCCACGCCGGCGAGCCCCGCGTCCCGGTGCTAGGTTCAGGCCCACCCGCCGGAGGTTTCATGCGCCGCCTTCCCGCCGCCTGCCTGCTCCTCCTCGCCGCCGCCTGCTCCCGGGGCTGGAACGACAAGGGCGACCACCCCGAGGGCCAGGACGGCGGCGCCAGCGTCTCGGACACGGCGCTGCCCGACGACACCGGCGCGGGCGGTGAGACGGGTGCGGGCGACGACACCGGCTCGGGCGAGGTGGACGCCGACGGCGACGGCTGGACCGTGGGCGACGGGGACTGCGACGACGGGGACGCGGCGGTGCACCCCGGCGCCGAGGAGGTCTGCGACGGGGTCGATGACGACTGCGACGGCAGCCTGCTCTCGGGCGAGGCCACCGACGGGGATGCCGACGGCGTGCTCGACTGCGAGGACTTCTGCCCCATCCAGGTCGACGCCAGCGCGCCCTCCGGGGGCGACGGCAGCTTCGCGGCGCCCTTCCAGCGCATCCAGGACGGCATCGACGCCGTGCCCGCCACCGGCTGCGCCCAGGTGGAGGTCCACCCGGGCACCTACGAAGAGAACGTCGACTACGGCGGCATCGACGCCGAGGTCTACAGCAGCGACGGCCCGGAGGCGACCGTCATCGACGGCGGGGCGGCGGGCAGCGTCGTCACCTTCGCCACCGCCGAGACGGCGGCGGCGGTGCTCGAGGGCTTCACCGTGCGGAACGGCCTCGCCGAGCGCGGCGGCGGCATCCACGTCGACGGCGCCAGCCCGACGATTCGCGACAACATCGTCGCCGACAACGCCACCACCGAGGGCGGCCTCGGCGGCGGCCTCTACCTCTACGACAGCGACGCCGAGGTCACCGGCAACGCGATCCGGGGCAACGACGCCTGCATCGGCGGCCCGGACACGGGCTGCGACGGCGGCGGCATCGCCATCCTCTACGGCAGCCCGCTGGTGCGGGACAACGAGGTGCGCGACAACACCGCCGGCGACGGCGGGGGCATCTGGGTGGCCCACGGCGAGGCGATCCTCGCCAACCTGCTCGTGGACGGCAACGCCGCCGACGACCAGGGCTTTTCCGACGACCTCGGCAACGTCCTCTACGGGCAGGGCGGCGGGGTGGACTTCCAGGCCGACACCGCCGGCGTGCTCCTCGTCGCCAGCGTGATCACGAACAACACTGCGAGCAGCCACGGCGGCGGCATCGGCATCATCGGCTTCTACGAGGACTCCGCCGTCGCCGAGCCCACCGTCGAGAACGTGGCCGTGGCCTTCAACGCCACCGGCCTCGCCGACGACGCGGGCGGCTGCGGCGCCGGGGTGTGCGTGTGGGGCCTCAGCGCCCCGAGCCTGGTCAACGCGCTGGTCGCCTGGAACGACGGCTCCGGCCTCGCCTCGCAGTACGCCTACGAGGACCAGCGCTACTGCGACGTGTACGGCAACGGCGACGACTACGCCGGCGCCGCCCCCGAACGCACCGGCTCCGACGGCAACCTCTCCGAGGACCCGCTCCTCGCCGGGGTCACGGACGACGGCGACCCCGACGACGACGACTTCCGGCCCGCTTCCGGCAGCCCGCTGGTCGACGCCGGCGACCCGAGCCTCACCGACACCGACGGCACCCGCAGCGACATCGGCGCCTACGGCGGGGCCTACGGGGGGTGGTAGGG
>WGAH01000552.1 GCA_015489145.1 Deltaproteobacteria bacterium | reverse complement strand
GCGGGAGCGGCGTCCCGTCGCTTCCTCCAGGGGCCTCCCGGCCCCTCCTTCCCGGACCTTGGGACACTTCGGGACAACCGCCGTCGAGGGCCCCGTGCCCCGGCGGGTGGGCGGCGATCGCTCCGCCAGGAGCGCGACGAGCACGGGCGAATCGCCGGGTCGCCCCGCTGCGCACCGCCGCCGCCGGGTGCTGTCCCGCCGGCCTGCGGCGCCGATCCCCCCTTGAATTCCCGGCCTCACCCGGACAGGATGGAGGTGCGGCCGGGCGGGCCGCGCGCGAGGGGCCGAGGAGGTTGGCATGAGCCTTGCGAGGGAAGGAAGGAACCTCCACCCATGAAGAGCCCGCTGCGAACCGGGGTGATCGCGGGCGCGGGCGGGATCCCGACCGCGGCGAGCGCATCGCGGCGGGCCTGCTGCTGGCGCTGGTCGTCGGCGGCCCGCTGGTCGCCGCGACGGTGACGGTGGCCCGGGCGGCGATGCGGGTGGTGGCGCGGGAGTCGGTGATGGTCGCCACCCGCTCCAACACCTGGTCGGGCGACACCGGCGCCCGCTGCGCGCTCCTCGACGACTCGCCGGTCGACTGGCCCTACGACGCCTCGGAGCTGCGGCTGGTCTACGCCGACACGGGCTACGCGGGCGGCGTGTGGGACCTGGCCGACGCGCCGGCCACGGTGAGCGCGGTGGAAGGGGTCGGGGCCGACCACTGGATCGCCCGCCTCCCGCCGATGTCGCTGGCGGAGCGGGTGCGGCGGGAGGCCGACGAGCACGACGACGCCGGGCCTGGCATCGTGGAGGGAGTGATGCTCGACGAGCCCTGGCGGCTGGTGGACCTGCCGGAGACCTGGCGGTGGCAGGCCCCCGGCGAGTGCTCCGAGGGCTCGGGGACGATTCCCCTGGCGAGCTGGACGAGGGACGACTTCGCCGAGGTGGCGGCGCAGTTCCAGGCGGGCACCTACACGATTCCCGCCGGCGACCACGCGGCCTGCGCGCCCGACACCGGGAGCCCGCCGGCGGATTGCCGGACCGACGCCTCGGCGACCACCATCGACGGCTCGGACGTGGAGCTCTGGTTCCGAGTGCTCGACGTGGCGATGCCGCGCATGATCCTGCCGAGCCTGGTGCTCGGGATGCCGGCCAGTCCCGACGAGCCGCCGCCCCCCGACGGGACGTGGGACCCGGGCACCTACTGCACGGACTCCTACGCCTTCTGCGAGGGGGACGAGATCAAGGCCTGGTGGACCGGGTTGGCGGACCCGGACCCGACCCGCACGAACGAGGTGTGGCTGGAGTATTTCTACGTCGTGTCGGACCCCGATCTCCCGCTCGACCTGGACGCGCTGGTGAACGGCGGCGAGGTGTCGCCGGAGGTCTACGACGATGCTTCGGCGGCGTGGGTGGGGGTGTCGGCCTCGGTGGCGGACACCTCGGTCTACCAGGTGGTGCAGCGGCGGTACTGCATCGGCGGCACGGGCTGCGGTGGTGGGCCGTGGGACTCGGCGGGAACCAACAGGGTGGCGCTGAAACTGACCCCGACCGACACCAACCCGGCGAAGACGGACAGGACGAAGCCGTTCACCGACCGGATGGTGTACGCGTGGGGCGTCCGGCTGAGGTTTTTCGGCCTCGGCGGGGGTGAGCTGGCCGAGCTATCGCTGGTGCCCGGCGATGCGGCGACGACCGGTGCCGGGGATCCCCTCGCGCCGACCGGGCCGTTTTTCGCTACGGACAACGCTGCCTGGCGGGTGGCCGACCAGGCCGACGGGGTGGTGATCGCGATGAACAACGGGGTGGGCCTCAGCGACGATCTCGACGACATGGGGCGTTCTGGGGTGCTGATGTTCTTCAGCGAGCATGCCTACCGGGAGTTCGTGAAGGACGCCTGCGACGACCTCGGCGCGACGCCGTGCCTGGTCGAGGTTCGCGGAGCGGACAGCACGGGAGCCATGTACGACGCGGTGACGGTCGATGGCGCCGACTACCCGCGCGCGCCGCTGTGGGCCTGGAAGGCGCGCATGGAGGCGGCGGACGACTACGCCGACGGCATCCTGGCGATGGGCCTGCCCCTCGACGACCCGAACGCGGGGACGGAGGCCGGCCGCTGGGCCTGGAAGGGGGTGGCGTGTTCGGGGCCCGACGACGCCGACTGCACGCTTGGCGACGGGGACGAGGTGCGCCTGGTGGAGCAGCGCAACACCGTGCTCTTCGCCGGGGCCCACGAGGAGTTCGACGCCTTCCTGGCGGATACCGATCCGGCTTGCGAGGGGATCTACCAGGTCGACGTGGACGTGACGGCTCCATCCGCGAACCCGCGGCTTCACTGGTGGATATTCCGCTACGACGGGGCCGTCGACGAGTACGAGAAGGACGACTACGCCACGGTGGGGGCAGTGGACACCGGCGGACCGCATCGAGACGCGGATTTCAAGGCGTACCTGGGCGATACGATTCGCCTCTACTGGGTGAGCGAGGGCGGAGGCGGCTCGCCCGTGCACTCGACGCGCGTGCGGTTCACGGTGACCCCCCCGACACCCGGCTGCGCCATCGACTGGACGCACACGAGCTCGGTGGACACGGGGTACTTGGAGTGGGAGAGCAGCGGTGGTGGACCGGTGTTGGGT
>WGAH01000551.1 GCA_015489145.1 Deltaproteobacteria bacterium | reverse complement strand
GCCCTCAACACCTCCGGCGTCCACTCGATCATGACCCTGGGCCTCATGGTCGCCTTCGGCACCGGCGTCGCCCTGCTGATGAGCCTCACCCTCGTCCCCGCCCTCCTCGGGCTGCTCCCGGTGCCCCGCCGCGCCCTCCGGGCCGAGGTCCGCAGCCGGGGCTACGCCCTGCAGCGGGCCATGCGCGCCTGGGGCGACATGCTCTACGCCCACCCCCGCGCCGCCTCCGCCGGCGTGCTCGCGCTGGTCGCCGTGTCGCTGTGGGGGGCCACCCGCGTCCAGAGCGAGACCTCGCTGCTGTCCAACCTCGACCCGAACGACCCGATCGCCGTCTCGGCGCGCTTCGTCAACGAGCACTTCAACGGCGTGACCAACCTGATGGTCGTCTTCGAGGGCGAGCCCGGCGCGGTGAAGGACCCGGCCTTCCTCGCCACGGTCGAGGCCTTCGAGCGCCACGCGCGCGGCGTGCCCGGCGTCGGGGGCACCGCTTCCATCGTGCCGATCATCGAGAGCATGAACGAGGTGCTGCACGCCGGCGACCCGGCCTGGCACCGCCTCCCCCGCGAGACCGAGACCGAGCAGGGCTTCGACTACCGGGTCGACGAGGAGGGCAACGAGATCGAGGTGCCGGTCACCCGCGAGGTCTCGGGCCGCGAGCTGCTCGACGGCTACTTCGCGCTGTTCGAGATGCAGGGGCGCGGCCGCGACCTCCGCAACTTCGTCAGCGACGACCTGTCGTCGGCCAAGGTCACCGTGTTCCTCAAGAGCGACCACAAGAAGGACATGGACCGCATCGTCCGCGACCTGCGCGGCTGGATGGCCGACCACGTCCACGGCGCCCGGGTCGAGGTGACGGGCATGGCGGCGCTCATGCTGGCGGTCAACGACCTCATCACCCGCGGCCAGGGTCTCAGCATCGCCGTGTCGCTGGTGCTCGTGTGGGTGATCACGGCGTTGATGTTCCGTTCCCCCGTGCTCGGCCTGTTCAACGTGATTCCGCTGTTCGCGGCGATCTTCTTCAACTTCGGCGTGATGGGCCTCGCGGGCCTCGACCTCAACCTCATGACGATGGGGGTGGCGAGCATGGCGATCGGCGTCGGCGTGGACTTCGGCATCCACTTCGTCCACCGCTACCGCCACGCCTTCGCCGAGACGGGCGAGGTCCACGCCGCCCTGCGCCGCACCTTCGAGGAGGCCGGCGTGGCGATCCTCATGAACATGGTCGCCGTGGCCGGCGGCTTCCTCCCCCTCCTCCTCGCCAGCTTCCGCGGGGTGATGACCATGGGACTCCTCATCAGCCTCATCATGGCCTTCAGCGCGTTTGGCGCCCTCACGATCCTGCCGCTGCTGTTCGTCGGCCTGCGCCCTCGGGCCGTCGAGCACCTCGCCGTGCTCCTCGCCGCCGGGGCGCTGCTCCTCGGGCGTCCGGCCCACGCCGACGCCGCCGGCCGGGCCTTCATGGAGCAGGTGCTCAGCCGCGGCAGCATCCACAGCATGGTGGGCACCGCCACCCTCACCCTCGTCGACGAGCGCGGGCGGCAGAAGGTGCGCGTCTTCAAGATGGCGAGTCGGGACAACGAGGAGGGCGACACCGACCTGATCATGCGGATGGAGCAGCCCCCGGACATGCGCGGCGCCGGCTTTCTCGTGATCGGCCACCTCCGCGGCGACGACGAGCGCTACGTCTACGTGCCGGCGCTGCACCGGGTGAACCGCATCGTCGGCTCGGGCCGGGGCGGCTCCTTCATGTCCTCGGAGTTCTCCTACGAGGACATCGGCAGCCCGGACCTCGACGACTGGGACTGGACGCTGGCCGGCGAGACGGAGGTGGACGGCCACCGCTGCAAGCTCGTCCGGGCGACGCCGGCCACCGAGCAGGTGCGCCGCGACACCGGCTACGGCGAGGTGGACTACGCCATCGACGCCGAGCTGCTGACGACCCGGCGGGCCGAGTTCCACGACAAGGCCGGCCAGCCCTTCAAGACCCTGGTGGCCGAGCGCATCGAGGAGGTCGGCGGCGTGCCCTTCGCGACCAGCCTGAAGATGACCGACCTCGCCAGCGGCCGGTGGTCGCGCCTGGAGATGAGCGACCTCGTCGTCAACCAGCCCGTCGAGGACGCCTGGTTCACCCGGCGGGCGCTCCAGCAGGGCTTCTGATGCTGGCGCTGGCTCTCGCCGGGAGCCTCGCGGCGCTCGCCGGGCCGCCCGAGCAGCTCGTCCACGGCTACGCCAAGGCGGCGGCGGACTGGCGCTTCCAGGACGCCGACGCGCCCCTCGACCTCGGCAGCCGCCTCCAGCTCGACCTCGGCCAGCGGCGGGCGAACCTCTCGTGGCGGGCCGCCTTCGACCTCGACAGCCCGGCGCCGCTGGCGGCCGACGGCGCCGACCTGGCCGGCCCGGTGAGCCTGCGCCCGGTGGAACTGCGCGTCGGCGCCCACGGTGGGGCCTGGGACCTGGTCGTCGGCAAGCAGTACGTGTTCTGGGGCGTCACCGACTGGGTGAACCCCACCGACCTGTTCACGCCCTGGGACTACACCCACATGGGCAGCGAGCTCGAGGACTACCGCATCGCGCCGTGGGCCGTGCGGGCGACGGGATGGGTGGGGGGAAGCAGCATCGACCTCGTGTGGGTTCCGCTTCCCCTGCCGGATGTCGTGTTCGCGCCGGGCACGACCGGCGACGGCATGACCACCGCCGATCCCGAGCTGCCCGACCGCGACCTCGCCCACGGCAGCTTCGGGCTTCGGGGCACGACGACGGTGCGGGGCTTCGACCTTTCGCTCATGGGCTACCACGGCCTCGACAAGCGCCCGGGCATGGACGTGCGCTTCGACCTGTCCACCATGCCGCCGCCGATGACCCTGGTGCCCGTCCACGGCACGATGACGGCGGTGGGCGGCGACCTGGCCCGGGGCTTCGGCCCGGTGCTGCTCAAGGCCGAGTCGGCGTACTACCGCACCGAGGACCTCGCCGGCACCGACCCGGTGGTCCGCAACCCCGAGCTGTTCAGCGTCGCCGGCCTCACCTGGGTGCCGACGACGGCCCTCAACCTCTCGGTGCAGGGAACCTGGAACCACCTGTTCGCCTACGACCCGGATGCCGAGGCCGAGCACTGGCGGCAGCACTGGGAGGACGCCCTGGGGGTGGACGTGGTGGCGGTGGCCGAGGCGACGGGCATGCCCCTGCACGTGCCCGAGGCCGATCCCGTGGACGCCTTCGGCCTGGTGGAGCGCATCGCCTGGAACTGGCGCGACACCGTGAACCTGAGCCTGGTGGGCGTGCAGGGCGCCGAGGATCTCGACCACTTCGAGATGCTCCTCGTCCGCTGGCGCGTCGCCGACGGGCTCACGGCGCTCGGCGGCGTGATCCTCTTCGGCGGCCCCGAGGGCTCCCGCTTCGGCGACGCCGCCGACGACTCCCAGGCCCTCGCCGAGCTGAAGGCGAGCTTCTGAACGGCCCTCAGGGCGTCTCGCCGAGGGCGAGGGCGAGGTCGACGCGGGCGAGCTCGCGGTTGGCGCGCTCGCTGGCGAGGGCGAGGCGGGCGCGCAGGGCGGCGAGGCGGGCGGCGTCGAGCTCCAGCGGGCCGATCGCGCCGCTGTCGAACTGCGCCCGGGCCTGGCGGAGGTTTTCCTCGGCGAGGCGCACCTGCTCGCCGGCGGCCCGCCAGGCGGCGTCGGCCCGGCGGGCGGCGGCCAGCGCCGTGCGCAGCTCCTGCTCGGCCTGGTCGCGGGCGTCCTCGGCCTGGATCTCGGCCACCCGGGCGGCGCTGGCCTGGGCGCGCGAGCGGGCGAGGCGGTTGCCGCCGTCCCACAGGGTCCAGTTCGCCTGGAACACGAGCATCCAGAGGGTGGGATCGTCGCTGAAGCCGGTGTTCTCGCTGTAGCTCCAGGTGAAGCGGGCGTCGGCGGTGGGCAGCCAGCCGAGCGTCTCGGCGCGGGCCTGGAGGCGGGTGGCCTCGGCCCGGCGGTCGCGGGCGCGCACGTCGGGGCGCTCGGCGAGGCGGGCCTCGGCACCCTCGGCGGCGGGCAGGGGCGCCGGGTCGGTCTCGGGCACCACCGGGTCGCTGTCGCGGGGCAGGCCGGTGAGGCGGGCGAAGGCCTCCTCGGCCTCGACCTCGGCGGCCCGCGCCCGTTCGAGGTCGCGCCGGGCCTCGGCGAGCTGGAGGCGCGCCTGGATCTCGGCCCGCGGCGGCTGGGCCCCCGACGCCACCTGCCGCCTCGCCAGCTCGAGGTCGGTCTCGGCCAGCTTCACGCCCTCCTCGGCGATGCGGCGCGACTCGCGGGCCAGGGCGAGGCCGTGGAAGGCGCGGATCACCGCGGCGCGGGCCTGCTGCCGGGCGCGCTCCGCATCGGCCTCGGCGGCGTCGAGGTTGCGGCCGGCGGCCCGCAGCAGGGGCGGCGCCGAGGCGTTGAACAGGGGCTGGACGACGGTGGCGCTGCCGGAGAAGTAGCGCTTCTGCTGGATGACGATCGGCTCGCCGGAAAAGGACTCCGGGTCGATGAAGGACTTGAGCTCGTCGGGGACCTGGAAGGCCTCGGACGGGTCGAAGGCGATTTCCTTGTCGTTGATCGTGTAGCCCCCCTGGGCGCTCAGGCGCGGCGAGAGCAGGGCGCCGGCCTGGGTGCGCGTGGCCCGGGCCTGCACCACCCCCTCCTCGGCGAGGCGCAGGGACGGCATGTGCTCGCTCGCCGCCTGCCAGGCCTGTTCCAGCGTGACGGGCGCCGCCTGGGAACGCGCCGGCAGCAGCGCCAGGGCCAGCGCCGCCGCCACCCCGGCCCCGCGCCCCAGCCGCCGGCGGAGGGCCGCCCACGCCCGGTCCACGTCGAGGAGGATGCTGTAGAAGGTCGGCACCAGGACCAGGGTGAGCACCGTCGCCAGGCTGAGCCCGAAGATGACGGCGACGGCCATCGGCCCCCAGAACTGGGCGCTGCTGCCGGCGCTCACGACGCGCAGGCCGCGGAAGTCCACGTTGATGCCCAGCGCCATCGGCACCAGCCCGAGCACCGTCGTCACCGCCGTCAGCATGACGGGCCGGAAGCGGGTCATGCCGGCGCGCACCAGCGCCTCCTCGGGCTCCAGCCCCCGGTCGCGGAGCTGCCGCACGTAGTCGAGGAGCACGATGGCGTTGTTGACGACGACGCCGGCCAGGCTGATCACGCCGATGCCGGTCATGATCACGCCGAAGGGCGTGCCGGTGAGGATGAGCCCCCACAGCACGCCGACCAGGCTGAGCACCACGGTGCCGAGGATGATGAGCGGCAGGCGGAAGGAGTTGAACTGCGCCACCAGCACCAGGGCGATGAGGGCGAGGGCCGCGAGGAAGGCCCGGCCGAGGAACTCCCGGGCCTCGCGCTGCTTGTCGTCGGCGCCGCCGAGGCGCGCCCGGTAGCCGGCGGGGATGTCGCCGGAGGCGGCCATGTCGTCGATGAGGCGGCCGACCTCGGCGCGGACGGCGTTTTCGTTGAAACCCTCGGCCACGTCGCCGGTGATGGTGACGACGCGGTCGCGGTCGAGGTGGCGGATGCTGCCGCTGCCGCCGGCGATGGCGAAGGAGGCCACCGCCGAGAGGGGGACGTGGAAGGTCTGGGGCTTGCGGTCCTCCCGCGCGGGAACGCGCAGGGACAGCACGTCCTGGAGGTCGTGGCGGAAGCGCGGGTCGAGGATCACGCGAATGTCGTACTCGTCCTTTCCGTCGCGCAGGGCGCCGGCCTTCGCCCCGGCCACCGCCGTGCGGATCGCCTGGGCGACGCCGCGGGTGTCGGCGCCGACCCGCCGGGCCGCCCCCCGGTCGATGCGGAGGCGCAGCTCGGGGCGGCCGACCCGGTAGTCGTCGCGCAGGTCGGTGACGCCGGGAATCGCCGCGAGGCGCCGCTGGATGCGCTCGGCCAGGGCGCCGAGGCGGTCGAAGTCCTCGCCGGCCACCTCGACGGCGACGGGGGCGCCGACCGGGGGCCCGAGGCGCTCCTTCTCGACGTCGGCGTCCACCCCGGCGAGGGTCGAGAGGGCCGACCGGATGCGGTCGGTGGTGAGGGGGGTGGGCTCGACGCGCACGCGCTCGCCGGGCTCGGCGTCGCCGGGGCGGGCAGCCCAACGTCGGCCGCATCACCGTCGAC
>WGAH01000550.1 GCA_015489145.1 Deltaproteobacteria bacterium | reverse complement strand
GGACAGCTCGAACCACGCGGTGCCGCGCGCCTCGCGGTGAACGACGGCCCCGCCGTCGCAGGCGCGGGCGGGAACATCGGGCGAACACCAGCGTTCACGCAGGAAATTCCCGCGTTTTTGTGGCGGCAGGTGGCGCCAGCCCGCGGCGCGTTCCCGGGCGGCGGCGCGCAGCGCGGCGTGGAGGGTGGCCAGGGCGGGTTCGTCGAAGCGGGGCTCGGCGGCGTCGCTCGTCGGGGAGGTGCGCCCGGGCTGCGCGCAGGCGGGGACCGTCGCCGGCACGAGCGGCATCGGCAGCGCCGCGAGGATCCCGAGTCGGCCGGGTCGGACCATCGAGGCCGGAGCGTAGCAGGAGTCGCCGGGCGCGGTTTCGGGCGCCGCCGGCCGTGGGCTACCGCGGCCGGGAGCCCGCCGGCGCCCGCCGGAAGCGCACCCACCCGGCGTCGCGGTCCACCGCGTCGACCCGGTAGCCGGCGGCGGTCCAGGCGATCTTCTGGACGTGGGTTTTCGGGTTGCGCTCGTTGGCCCACCAGGCCGCGTGGACGCGCGCCGACGGGGGCAGCGGCGCGCCGAGGATGCGCTCGATGTCGGCGAAGCGAAGGCGCATCGTTTCGGCGCCCGAGTTCTCCAGGAAGGCGCGGAGGGGGTCGTACTTGCCCATGGCGGCGAGGATACCACCGCGGGGGGCGCTTTCGTCCCGATGCGTCCCAGGCGGGAGACGGAGGGGCGGGCGCGGCCTACGATGGAGCCATGCGCGCCCGTGTCCCAGCCGGTTCCGCGACCGCCTTCCTCGCGGCCCTCTCGCTCGCCGCCTGCCGTCCCGAGCCCCCCTCGGTGCTGCTCGTCACCCTCGACACCACCCGGGCCGACCACCTCGGCCCCTACGGCGGCGAGGCCCCGACCCCGGCCTACGACCGCCTCGCCCGCGAGGGCGTCACCTTCGAGCGCGCCGCCTCGCCGATCCCGCTCACCACCCCGGCGCACGCGAGCATCCTCACGGGGCTTCTGCCCGAGCGCCACGGGGTGCTCGACAACGGCTCCTTCATCCTCGGCGACGACGTGACGACCCTCGCCGAGCGCCTGCGGGCGGCGGGGTGGCACACGGCGGCCTTCACCAGCGCCCTGCCCACCCAGGGGCGCTGGGGGCTCGCCCAGGGCTTCGAGCACTACGACGACGACATGGGCGTCGTGCCCACCGAGCTCGACTTCGGCGACGAGCGCCAGGCCGGCGACGTCGCCGCCGCCGCCGCCGCCTGGATTCGCGCCAATCCCGGGCCGGCCTTCGTCTGGGTCCACCTCTTCGACGCCCACTGGCCCTACACGCCGCCGGCCGGCTTCGAGCAGCCGGGGCCCTACGGCGACTACGACGGCGAAATCGCGTATGCCGCCCACGCGGTGGGCGAGCTGCTCGAGGCCTGGGACGCGCGCTTCGACCGCTCGCTGGTGGTGCTCACCGCCGATCACGGCGAGGGCCTCGGCGACGGGGGCGAGCAGACCCACGGATTCCTGCTCCACGACGGCACGATTCGCGTGCCCCTCATCCTCCGGGCGCGCGGCATCGAGGATGCGGGCCTGCCGGCCGGCTCGCGGGTGGACGACCCGGTGAGCACCGTCGACATCACCCCCACGGTGCTCGCGCTGCTGGGGATGCCCGCCGAGGGGCTCGACGGCCGCGACCTGCGCGAGGGGGGCACCGAGCGCCCGTTCAGCGAGTCCCGCACCGGGCAGTACCTCCTCGGCCTCGCGCCGATGTTCGCCTACACCGACCGGGATGGGCGTTACATGGAGGGGGCCTGGGGGGCCTGGTACCCCGTGGTCGACGACGCGATCTCGACGCGGGCGGCCGAGGTGGTCGACCTCGACGCGATGCACGCCGACCTCGCGGCGATGCGGCAGCGCCTCGACACGGCGAGCGCCGACGTCCGGCCGGTCACCCCCGACGCCGACACCCTCGCCCGCCTCGCCGCCCTCGGCTACCTCGCGACGGTGCCGGAAGCGCCCGAGGGCAGCGTCGACCCCCGCGACGTCATCGACGTGGTGCCCCTCACCTGGGCGACGCGGGACGCGATTCGGCGCGGCCGATTCGACATCGCCGTGCAGATGGTCGAGACGCTCGACCGGCGCCTGTCCGGGGCCTGGGGCGTCGAGGAGCTGCGCGGCGACGTGCTGGCGGCGGCGGGCAACCCCCTGGCCGCCATCGAGGCCTGGACCGCCGCCTGGCTGCACAGCCACGGCTCCCTCACCGCGATCAAGATCGCCAACGCCTGGGCCGACGTCGGCGACTGGGACGAGGCCGAGGCCTGGTACCGCACGATCCTCGAGCAGGTGCCCGGGCACCCGCAGGCCGAGGACGGGCTGGCGCGGGTCTACCTCGCGCGGGGCGACCTCGCGGGGGCCGAGATCCTGGCGGAGCGCATCCTGGCCCGGGAGCCCGACCAGGCCGAGGTCATGCTCACCCTGGCCGAGGTGATGGCCGCCCGGGGCGAGCTGGACGAGGCGCTCGCCCTGGCCGACCGCGCCCGGCGGGCGATTCCCCTCGACCCGCGCGCCACCGTCACCCACGCCCGCGTGCTGTGGCTCGCCGGCCGCCCCGAGGAGGCCATCGACGCGATGCAGGACGCGCTGCGGCGCTTCCCCGGGCAGGTCGGCGCCCGGGTGGTGCTCACGCGGTGGTTCCTCGAGGTCGGCCGGCACGCCGAGGCGGTGCGGACCATCCGGCCCGTCGCGCGGGTGCTCCCCGACGATCCCGACATCGCCGAGCTCCTGGCGCAGGCCGAGTCCGACCTGGCCGACGAGCTCGCCCACCGCAAGCCGCCGGAGCGCTTCGCCCCCGATCTCGCCGGGCCGGAAGCGGGAGACACCGGCTGGCCCTGATCGCGGCCCGAGCAGCGCGACCGTGGCGGTCAGGGCAGGCGCATGTCCCACGAAAGCGGGCTTGCGAGGGTGAAGCTGCGCTCGTACCAGGTGCTCCCGTACAGCGAACTCGAAGCCCAGGTGACCCGGACACGGCCGGTGGCGAGCCAGGTGGGCGATGTTGTCCGCCACATCGTGAAACCGGCCGTGTCTCCGACACCTTTCGCGGTGAGCTTCAACCCGTCGAGCCACTGCGGGGGCGCGGACCACGCGGTGAGCGAGATGCTGCACGCGCTCGACAGCCGGGGCGAGGAACGCCATCCTCCCCCGACCGCCGCGATGCCGGGTCCGGCACATGCCCAGGAGGTCGATGGGCGGAACCAGAGGCGTCCGCCGGTGAACACGCACGAGCGGCCGCTGTCCCAGCTTTCCAGCGTGCCGGACGACAACCAGAACACGGCGGAGCAGCCGGACGAAATGCTCGCGGACCACCAACGCAGGTCGTACCAGCGGCCTCTCCCGGCCGCGACGCGCACGGTCACCACCGGGTCGGGGGAACAGATCAGTTCGCCGGCGCACTCCCCGTCCTCGCAGTCGACGAGGCCGTCGTCGTCGTCGTCGACGCCGTTGGAGCAGTCCTCGTAGCAGCCGGCGGCGGCGGCGCAGTCCTCGTCGTCGCAGTCGGTGAGCCCGTCGTAGTCGTCGTCGACGCCGTTGTCGCAGACCTCGACGCAGGCGGGATCGCCGGCGCAACTACCCGTGTCTTCACAGTCGGTGAGTCCGTCGTAGTCGTCGTCGACGCCGTTGTCGCAGACCTCCCGGCAGGTGGCCGCCCGCCGGCAGTCGCCTCGGTCCTCGCAGTCGGTGAGTCCGTCGTAGTCGTCGTCGACGCCGTTGTCGCAGACCTCCTGGCACCGGGCGTCGTCGGAACAGGCGGCCCGGTCCTCGCAGTCGACGAGTCCATCGCAGTCGTCGTCGAGGCCGTTGGAGCAGTCCTCGGCGCAGGCCGGGACGCCGCCGCAGTCGTCGTCCTCGCAGTCGGTGAGGCCGTCGCCGTCGTCGTCGACGCCGTCGTCGCAGTCCTCGCCGCAGGGCGCGCGCAGGGCGCAGCCGGGATCGTCGCAGTCGGTGAGTCCGTCGTGGTCGTCGTCGATGCCGTTGTCGCAGTCCTCGCCGCAGGGGACCTGGGCGTCGCAGTCGGGGTCGTCGCAGTCGGTGAGGCCGTTGCCGTCGTCGTCGAGGCCGTTGCCGCAGTCCTCGTAGTGGCCGGCGCAGGTGACCCAGGTGTGGCAGTCGTCGTCGTCGCAGTCGGCGAGGCCGTCGCCGTCGTCGTCGACGCCGTTGTCGCAGACCTCGCGGCAGTCGGCGGCGCAGGCGCAGGCGGCGAGGGCGCAGTCGGGCAGGCCGTCGCAGTTGGCGTCGGCGCCGAAGGAACAGGCGGGCTCGGCGCCGGGATGCACGGTGGCATCGCCGTCGTCGCAGTCGTCCCCTCCCCAGGCGAGGGAGGCGTGGCCGTCTCCGTCGGCGTCGGGCGCGCGCCGGTCGCGGGTGGCGCCGGCGGCGGGAGCGGCCGTGTCGGCGGCGTCGGACGGCGTCACCGCGCCCACCACCTGTCCCACCGGCGGCGGGCCCGGCAAGCTCCCGTAGGACCCGACGGGCTCGCCGCCGCAGGCCGCCAGCAGCACCGGGACGAAGCACGCGCGCACGACGCACCTCCTGCCGGGATCCTACCGGCGGTCGCGCGTTTCCTCCTCGCCCCATTTGTCCCGGAATGGGACGGAGCGAGGAGTGGCGCCGCCGACGCTCAGCGGGTGGGATCGTGCCGGCGGCCGGGCTGGGTCCATGAGAACGGCGCTTGGACCCTGTACCGGTCCACCCAGGTCCAGGCGGCTGGCTGCGTCGAGGTGCCCCACCACAGGGTCTGGGTCGAATGCGCCGTGAGGGTCGCGGAGAGAGAAACCTGCCACGTGGGGGAGGCGAGGCGGCCGAAGCTCGGTGCGATCACCGTGGTGGTCGTGTTGGGCCAGGCCGTCGGCGAGTAGAGCCACGTTGGCGCGGCGTTGGTGGAGAGGTCCAGCGTCATGGGGCAGTCGGCGCTTAGCGTGGGGTGCTCGTTCCACCCGCGGCCGGTGCTCCGGAGGTGCAGCGCTGGACTTCCCGTGATGGGGGCGCCCCCGCTCCATCGGAACGAACCGCCGGACATGGCGCACTTCGTCCCGTCGGCCTGGTCCTGCACGGATCCAGTGCCGAGGGACAGTTCGACGGCGACGTAGGCGGAGTACCATCCCACCGGGTAGTGGACGAAACGGATGAAGCGACTCGTATCAACGACGAAGCGCGGATCGGTCTCGATGGAGCATGGCTCGGCGTACGGGCAATCTGCATCTTCGCAATCGACGAGACCGTCGTCGTCGGTACCGTTGGCGCAGTCCTCGTAGCAGCCGGTGGCGTCGGCGCAGTCGTCGTCCTCGCAATCCACGAACGCGTCGCCGTCGTTGTCGGGGCCGTCGTCGCGGACCTCGGTGGCGCCGCTGTAGATGGTGGCATCCTCGTCGTCGCAGTCGGTGCCGCCGGCGGAGAAGGGGGCCTGCGCGTCTCCGTCGGCGTCGGCCGGGTCGGCCTCGGGGGCGTGGGAGGCGTCCAGGAGCAGGCCGTGAGGATGGCTGCGGCGAGTGGGATGGGGCGCGGGCGTCGGACGCGGGGCGAGGCCGGGCCTCGCCTGCCCGCGCGGTTCCTTCGGACGATCGCCATCGAGGCCTCCTGCCGGAGGTATTCCACCGGGGCGGGTGGGCGCCTGTCCCGGTCTGGGACGGGGGCGCGGGGCAGCGCCGGCCGCCGCCGCCGCTCTGAAGCCGGTCACGGGACGGGGGTGTCCCAGGAAAACGGGCTGACGAGCTGCAAGCGGCGGTGGTAGTACGCGGTTCCGAGCGTCACGGTCCAGGCGTTCACGACCTCGAGGCGCGGCCGGGTGGTCCACGTGGGCGAGGTGGTTCGGGACAGGACGACCGACGTGACGTCCCCCGTCCTCGAGCCCTTCATGGCCGCGTGGGACACGCGCGTGGGCATCACGCCCCAGGGGGTGAAGGTCATGGAACAGGCCGCCGAGAGCGCGGGGGTGGACACCCAGGTCGAGCCGGGGGCGAGCGGAACAGTCCGCTGGCCCTCGGTCGAGGGGCGGACGACGCAGTTGCGGACCCGCGGGAGTCGCGTCTATACTGCCCGCGCGCGGACGAGGTGGAGGAGATATGCTTTTCGGAACTGCACTTCTGTTGCTTGCGTGCACCTCGGAACCGAGTTCCGGTCCCGAGGAGGATTCCAGGTCCTACCTGCTGCGAGGCAAGTTGGCCTACCCGCCCATGGCGGCCACGGACCCGATCGTCTTGAAGACGAGGCTCGATGCGGTCGAGGAGGATGGGACTGTGCACTTTGTCGGCTCCTCCGGCGAAAGTTTGGCCGACCCCGTGGTCGTGGATGAGTATGGTGAGCCCGTTTCGGTGGAAGCGGTGACTTGGGATTCCAGTTGGGGTTCCCGTGTGGTTGCCTACGCGCCGACGGAGCCATGGAACCCAGGCGGCTACCGGGTCGTGGGAACGTCGGAGTACCCTGACGCGCTGTCGATCAAGTTCGCCATCGGGGACTACGGCTACGCTGAGGATTTCGAGCCCTCATGGATGGTGGGTCGGCGTTGGCGGGTATTGGAGGACCAGATCTTGACCCCGACCGGTATCGAGAGCACACTCAGTAGCTATGGCCAGGTCTACTTCACCGTGACCGGGGTGGATGACGAAGCCATCCATTTCGTGGTCGATTGGTTGGACCGTGATGGCTACACGTGCCGTCTCTACGAGGGAGACGGGTTGTTCGACTCATCCGGCAGGATCACCTGGTCCGCGGATTCCATCACGTTCGGAACAGCGCCCTATGAAACCGAGATCTACGACGCCTCGATTACCCTGCTGGCTTCTGAAACAAGCGAAACCCTCGCTGGAGGTTTCGGTACATGGAGCATGGATGGGCGCAACCTCCTGGTAGGTAATGAGGTCAGCGACCCGATCGACGACTTTTGTGTATATGCCGAGTTTTTTTTCAATCCGGTCTGCGGGCCTTGTGCCGATGGTGTCGAAGCTTGTATCTCGTCGGAGTTCTTCCATCTGACGCTCGAGCCGGTTTCGGTAGAGCTGGACGAGGATCTGGAGGATTGCAACCCCCCATCATCGGGCGACGACTGGGATTCGGGTTGCTCCGGATGGAGTTGCTCCACCGCGAGCACGGCGATGTCCATTGGAGGCATTCTCCTGGCGTTTGCGGGCATCGCCCGTCGCAGGAGACAGGCGTAGGAATGGCCGTGGGACGAGGTGGCGCCGGCGACCCAGGAGTCAGGACGGGAGGAGGCCGTCGGCGCGGAGGCGGTCGCGGTGGCACCGGTAGGGGAACGCGGCGTCGACGGCGAGGATCCGGCGCAGGTCGCGCGGGTCGGGGCCGTGCCGCACCCAGCGCCAGAGGACGCGGGCGGCCACGAGGTCGGGCTGGTCCGGCTCGGCGGCGAGCCGCTCGTCGACCGCGCGCGCGGCCTCGGCCGCCCGGCGGTAGGCGGGGGTGGGGAGACCCTCCAGGCGTGCCTCGGCCGCGTCGAGCCGGATGGCGACAACGAGGTCCATTGCGATGGCCTCGTCGAGGACCCGCCCGGCCATGGCCTTCCGACCGGCGTCGCGCCACCGGTCGGCTTCCGCGAGCAGGGCGGCCCGGTCCCGTCGGGAGAGGTCGCCGGCTTTCTCCCGGAGACGCTTGACGATCCGGTCCACCGCGTGGCGGATCGTGAAGGCCGCCGTGCGGAGCGCGTCGGGATCCCGCGCGGTGGATGCGTTCGCCCACCGCTCGAACCACGGCCACACCTCCGCGAGGTCGTGCCGGGCCACCCACGAATGGCTTCGGTACAGGGAAAGACGCGGAACCGCGGCGACCGGGGCATCGCCGACCAGGCCGGTCTCGTGGGCGTTCAGGACGTGTTTT
>WGAH01000549.1 GCA_015489145.1 Deltaproteobacteria bacterium | reverse complement strand
GAGGCCCTCCTCCGCCAGGTCGTCGATGCGACGCTGGAGGCGGGGGTCGGGGGTGATGGAGCGCAGCCGCTCCAGCTCGGCGCCGTGGCCGTCGGCGCCGTTCTCGGTGGCGTTCCAGATCGCCTCGAGGATCTCCTCGCGAAGCTCCTGGGTGCCGTGGACGGGGGATCGGCCTTCAACCATCGGGGTTCTCCTGGGGGCGCGGCTTGCGGCGGTCGAGCCACCGCTGCACGAGGCGGGCGAGGGTGGAGCGGGAGGGGTCGGGGATCTCGGCGCCGCAGTGGGGGCAGCGAACGTGGCCGCAGCCGCCGCTGAGGCCGGCCATGGGGCAGGCGGCGGCGCACGAGGCGTCGGGCTCGAACTCGGCGCCGCAGAGCGTGCACCTCACAGCAGCACCGCCCGCAGCCCGAAGTTGAGCGCGGCGCCGACGAGGAAGGCGAAGGGGAAGATGAAGGCGAGCATCCAGGCCGCCGTGGCCGCGCCCCGCTCCTTGATGATCATGAAGGTGTTGGCGATGCAGGGGACGAAGAGGGTGATCGTCACCATGCTGACGATGACCTGGATCTGCGCCTCGACGGGCACCACCGGCTGGGCCAGCGCGTCGTGGAACAGGGCGTAGAGGCCGGCGGCGCCGTAGTCGCGGCGCAGGAAGCCGATGATGAAGGCGTCGGTGGCCTCGGCGGGCAGGCCGAGCGCCGTCTGCACCACCGGGGCGGCGAAGTCGCGAATGCCGCCGAGGACCTGCACGCGGTCGAGGAGCCAGAGGATGAAGGTGCCGAGGATGAACAGGGGCACGGCCTCGCGGAGGTACCACTCGACGCGGGCCACGGTCTTGACGAGCACGTTGCCGAGGGCGGGCCGGCGGATCGGCGGGACCTCGAGGATGAAGTCGGCCGCCTGCCCGGGGAGCACCTTGCTGCCGAGCCAGCCGACGAGGAGGATCACCAGGAGCACGCTGCCGAGCCAGGTGAGGCTGGCCCAGGTCGACAGGGCCGAGAGCATGCCGAGGATGACGCCGAGCTGGGCGGAGCAGGGCACGGCGAGGGCCAGCAGCAGGGTGACGAGGACGCGCTCCTTGCGGCTCGGGAGGATGCGGGCGGTCATCGTCGCCATCGTGTCGCAGCCGAGCCCGAGGATCATCGGCAGCACCGCCTTGCCGTTCAGCCCCATCAGGCGGAAGACCCGGTTCAGCACCACCGCCAGCCGCGGCAGGTAGCCGGAGTCCTCCATGAGCGCGAAGGCGATGAAGAAGTAGCCGACGATGGGCAGCACGATGGCGACCGAGTAGGACAGGGCCATGCTGATGACGCCGTACTCGCCCACCAGCAGGCCCGGCCCGGTGCCCGGCGCGGTGCCCGGCGGGCCGGCGAGGAAGGTTTCCAGGGGCTCGGGGGCGAGGAGGCGAATCGCGGCGTCGGACCAGGGGGTGAGGTAGTTCTCGAACAGGCCCTCGAGGAAGTCCACGCTGGTGCCGGCGCCGAGCACGCCGACGAACTCGTAGACGAGGAACAGCACGAGGGCGGCCACCGCGAGGCCCCAGGCCGGGTGCATGGCGAGGTCGCCGAAGCGGGCGGCCCAGCCCCGGGTGGCCGGGCCGGTGCGGTGGGTGACCTCCTCGACGATGCGGCGGGTGGCGTTGGCGCGCCCCCGGTTGATCGCGAAACGCAGGGACTCGGGGTAGCGGTGGGCGAGATCGGCGCGAATCGCCGCCACCTCGTCGGCGTGCTCCCCCGCGAGGGCGATGAGGTCGGGCTCGGCGTCGGCGAGGATCGCGACGGCGATGCCCCGGCGGCCGCGCAGGTCGGCGGGGAGCAGCGCGCCGATGCGCTGGATCGCGGCCTCGATGGCCTCGTCGTAGCGAACCCGGGCGGTGGACGGCCGGAAGGCCACCCGGCCGGCGACGATGGGGCCGGTGCCCTGGCGCTGGGTGGCGACGGTGCCGAGCACCTCGACGCCGAACAGCTCGCCGATGCGCTCGAGGTCGAGGCGGATGCCCCGGGTGGTGGCCTCGTCGAGCATGTTGGCGACGATCGCCATCGGCGCCTCCAGCTCGGCGAGCTGCAGCGCCAGGTTGAGGCCGCGCTGGGGGTTCTTGGCGTCGAAGACCAGCATCACCCGGGGATCGCCGCGGCGCAGCTCGGCGAGCAGGATGTCGCGGGTGACCTTCTCGTCCTCGGAGTTCGGCAGCAGGCTGTTGGTGCCCGGCGTGTCGATGACCGCCTCGCCGGTCTGGCGTTGGCGGCCGCGGGTGACCTCGACGGTGGTGCCCGGGTAGTTCGACACCGTGGCGTAGCGCCCGGTGAGCAGGCCGAACAGCATGCTCTTGCCGACGTTGGGGTTGCCCACCAGCACGACGGGGCGGTCGGCCTGGGCGAGGTCCGGGGCATCGGCGGCGTGGTGGTGGATGGCGGCCTCCCGGCGTCAACTGAAAACCGTTTTCATTCACGGGGGTATCCCGACCGGCTCGGGGATGCCAGTCGGGACCCGGACGGCGGCCCCCGACCTTGATCCGCGTCAAGGGTGGCGCCGCCTTTCCGGCCGACGCGGCGGCGCATAGGGAGGGGACGTGCGACGCCTCCGTCCCGCCGCGGCGACCCTCGCCGGCCTCGTCGCCGGCCCGGTCGGGTCCGCATCGCCCCCGGAGCCCGCCCTCGCCTGCCCGGCCGGCACCGCGCCCCGCGCCGCCCGCGCCGCCGAGGGGCGGGTGGCCTGGTGCGCGCGCCCCGACGGCACCTGGCAGGGCCCGGTGCGCCGCTGGCGCCCCGACGGCACCCTGCTGGCCGAGGGGTGGATGGCCGGCGGCGAGCCCGTGGGCCAGTGGACCTTCTACCGGCCCTCCGGGCGGCCCCTGCGGACGGGGCGCGTGGAGGCCGGGCGGCCGGTGGGCACCTGGCTGGCCTGGGACGAGGGCGGCGCGCTGCGGGCCGGGGTGGAGACGCGGCCCCTCGACCCGCCGCCGGCGGAGCCGGGGGTGGGGAGCGCGCCGGCCGGGCGCGAGGACGACGGCGGGACC
>WGAH01000548.1 GCA_015489145.1 Deltaproteobacteria bacterium | reverse complement strand
GTTCGGTCCTCACCCTCGACCACGCCTCGGAGCGCCTCCGGGGCAACCCCTGGAAGGACCCCTTCCACCGCGACCTCCGCGTCTACCTGCCCCCCGGCTACGACCTCGACGAGAGCCGCGCCTGGCCCGTCATCCTCGTGCTCGCCCCCTACGCCGGCACCGGCGAGAGCCTCCTGGCCCGCACGCTGACCGAGGTCTCCCTGGCGGCCCGCATCGACCGCCTGATCCACGCCGAGGACTGCCCCCCCTTCATCGCCGTGCTGCCCGACGTCATGAGCAGCCTCGGCGGCAGCCAGTTCGTCGATTCCCCGGGGATCGGGAACTACGCCTCCTGGCTGGTCGAGGAGATCGTGCCCTTCGTCGACCGGCACTTCCGCACCACCGGGCGCTGGGGCGTCGTCGGGCGGTCGTCGGGCGGCTTCGGGGCCCTGCACCTCGCGGCGAGCTTCCCCGGCACCTTCCGGGCCGTCGCCAGCCACTCCGGCGACATGGGCTTCGAGAGCTGCTACCTGTCCGACCTCCACGCCGCGGTGGCGGCGGTGAACGAGGTCGGCGGGCCCCGGGCCTTCGTCGAGGCCTTCTGGTCGCGCCAGCGGGTGCGCCCCGCCGACTTCGCCGCCCTCGCCCTGCTGTGCGTCTCGGCGGCCTACACCCCGGACATCGGCCCCTCGGCCGACGACTTCCCCGCCCGTCTTCCCGTCGACTTCGAGACCGGGGCGCTGGACTTCGAGGTGCTGCGGAGCTGGCGCCGCTTCGACCCCGTCGCGCGGGCCGACGACCCGGCGGTGCGCGAGGCCTGGGCGGCGCTCGACCTGCTGTTCATCGACGCCGGCGACCACGACGAGTACCTGCTGCACCTCGGCGCCCGGCGCCTGAGCCGCAAGCTCGAGGAGGCCGGCATCGCCCACATCCACGAGGAGTACCCCGGCGGACACCGGGGAACCTCCTTCCGCTACGACCGCAGCCTGCCCCTCCTGGCGCGCGCCCTCGAGGCCGGCGACAGGTAGGTCCGCGGGCCGTCCCCCGCGCCGCCGCGAGGGGCGGCCCCCCTCGGGTGGGCGCGCTTCGCCGCCGCCGGCCCACGCGGTTACCGGAGGGCCGGAGGTCGCGATGAGTTCCGACGTCGGTTCCGGTCTCGATGCCATCCTCAAGCTCCCGGTGAACGAGCGCGTCGACACCCTGGTCGAGCGCGCCCTGGCCCTCGCCCGCGCCGGCGTGAACCCCCGCGACGACGGCGAGGCCGGCGCCCTCGCGGCGACCCTGGTCCACGCCATCGAGGACGGCACCGGCGACGCCCACCAGCGCCTGCGCCTCGGCGAGGCCCTCGGCCTGCTCGGCGACCCGCGCCTGCGCCACCCCGCCGAGCCCGAGTACTGGGTCCGCGTCCCCTTCGGCGACGGCTCCGCCCTCGACGTGGGCCGCTTCATGGTCACCACCTGGGAGTACCGCCGCTGGGTCGAGGCCGGCGGCTGGGAGGCCGACGAGCACTGGAGCGAGGAGGGCCGGCGGTGGCGCGACTCGCGGGTCCGCACCTGGCTGCAGCTCGCCAGCGCCGACGACGTCGACCACCTCGTCGTCCCCAACCAGCCCGTCGTCGGCGTGTCCTGGTGGGAGGCCGAGGCCTACGCCCGGGCCCACGGGGCCCGGCTGCTCACCAGCGCCGAGCGCCGCTGGGTGGTGCGCGGCCCGAACAAGCGCCCCTACCCGTGGGGCGAGCCCTTCGGCAGCGGCAACGCCAACACCCGCGAGGAAGCCCTCCAGCGCCCCTGCGCCGTCGGGCTCTACACCGAGGACCGCACCCCCGAGGGGGTCTGCGACCTCGCCGGCAACGTGGCGGAGTGGGTCGCCGACGGCGAGAACGGCGACCGCTTCCTCCACCCGGGGTCGTGGACCCAGCCGTCCATGGCGTCCTGGGCCAAGGCCCTCGAGCGCGCCCCCGCCAAGACGCGCTCGGCGGATCTCGGCTTCCGCCTCGCCCGCTCCGTCGAGGCCTGAAGCCGGCGATCAGCCGCGCGGCGCCTGCATCGCGGCGAGGCGGTCGAGGGCGCGGCGCAGGGGACGCGCGGGAATGCGCCCCCACTTCGCCAGGACCTCGACGCCGCGCCCACCCCCGGCGCGCGCCGCCTCCAGCCGCCCGACGAGGCGGCCGCCGTGGAGCACCGGGCAGACGGAGTCGCCCCAGCGGCGGCGATGGGGCGGAAGGCAGACCCGGCTGGCGCAGCCGCGGTATTGTCCGTCCAGCGGGAGGTGTATCCTTGGGCGAAACGGCATCCTTCGTGAAGCTGTAGCTCGAAGCGCCCTTGCGCCAGATACTCCGCGGGCTTCGCGGCAGCCCTCAACGCTTCCAGGTCAGCGGCCAGGTCGGCTCGGGCAGGACCTCCCTGGCTCACGCCCTGGCCAAGCAGGCGAACGCCGTCCTCGTCGAGCCGCCCGAACTCGATGAAGACGATGCGGTGGTCCACGCCTTGCTCCAGGCGAGCCGCCGTGCGGGCGTGGCCGTCGACGGGCGACGCGCGATTCGAGACAACGTCTTCACCATCGCCGATGCTCTCGCAGAGAGCGATCGGCCCATCGTCTTGCGCCTCCGCACCTCGTGGCGCCTCGATCAGCAACCACGCCACGCGCACCAGCAACGCCTGCTCGAACAGGCGCGCGACTTCGTCTGGAGCTGGTACGCCGGTCGCGTCGAGAAAGTAGACGATCAGGGTGTCCACCTGGTCTTTGCAAGCACCGAACCCGATCCGGGTGCCCGGCGGCTGTTCAGGAAACGGGTCGCCCCCGATCAGTGGAAGGCCGCGAGCAGGATCCCCCTGCGTTCCGCGCCCGGCCTCTTCGTCGAGATCGGCGAATACGGCG
>WGAH01000547.1 GCA_015489145.1 Deltaproteobacteria bacterium | reverse complement strand
GGCCTGCACGCCGGCCTTGCGGTGCTCGGGCTGGCCCCGGGCCGACAGCAGCAGGACGGGCAGGTCGGTGGTGTCGGGGGTGGCGCGCACGCGCTCGGTGACCTCGTAGCCGCTGAAGCCCGGCATCATCACGTCGAGCACCACCGCGTCGGGGCGCAGGCGGGCGATGGCGTCGAGGGCCTCGGCCCCGTCGGCGGCGGTGGCCACCTCGAAGTCGTCCTCCAGGGTGAGGCTCACGAGGTCGCGGATCTCGGCGGCGTCGTCCACGACGAGCACCAGGGGCCGGGGGCGCCTCGGGGGCTCCGGCGCGTCGAGGGGCGAGATCGCCTCCGCCGGAAGCGCCGCCGGGCCCGGCGCGGCCTCGGCTTCTCCCGTGGCCTCGGCATTTCGCGCGGCCCCCGGCCCGGAGGCGACCGGCGCCGCCTCGGGCCCCGCCACCGGCGGCGCCTCGGCGGGGGTCCCAGGTGCTTCGCCCGCCGGGAGCGGCGTCTCCGCTTCGCCCTCCTCCGAAGCCGCGCCCACGCGCACCGCCTCGGCGGCCAGGCGCGCGACGGTCGCGGCCACGACCGCGTCCGGGTACTCGCCCACGGGCACCACCCGGGCCAGCTCGTCGAAGGTGGTGACCCCCTCGCGGATCTTGCTCACCGCGTCGTGGAGCAGGGTGCGGTGGCCGGCGGCGAGGAAGGCCTCCCACAGCTCGGCCTCGGTGGCGCCGTCCTGCACGAGGCGGGCGATGCGCTCGTCCACCGGGAGCAGCTCGAACACGCCGACCCGCCCGCGGTAGCCGGTGAGCTGGCAGTGCTCGCAGCCCGGCCCGGCCCGCCTCGCCCGGGGGCCGAGGTCCACCGGCTGCAGCCCCAGCCGCCGCCACTCGCCGGGGCCCGACTCGTCGGGGAGGCTGCACCGGGGGCAGACCCGTCGCAGCAGCCGCTGGCTCACCACCCCGCTGAGCGCCGCGCCGAGGAGGTAGCCGGGCACGCCGAGGTCGTTGAGGCGGGCGATGGCGGCCACCGTGTTGGCGGTGTGCAGGGTGGAGAGCACCAGGTGGCCGGTGTTGGCGGCGTCCACGGCGGCCTCGGCCGTCTCCGGGTCGCGGATCTCGCCGATGACGAGCACGTTGGGGTCCTGCCGCAGCATGGAGCGGATCGCCGCCGCGAAGGTCACCCCCGCCTTGCGGTTGACCTGCACCTGGGTGATGCCGCGAATCGTGTACTCGACCGGGTCCTCGATGGTGGCGATCGCCCGCGTCTCGTCGTTGAGGCGGTTGATGCTGGCGTACAGCGTGGTGGACTTGCCGCTCCCCGTGGGCCCGACGACGAGCACCAGCCCCGCCGGCGCGGCGATGAGCCGGTAGTAGACGCCCACGAGGTCGGGCGGCCAGCCGAGGTCGCCGAGGTCGAGCTCGAGCACCCGCGGGTCGAGCAGGCGGACGACGATCTTTTCGCCGAGGCGCGAGGGCACGCTGGAGATGCGGAGGTTGATCGTGCGCCCCTGCACGGTGACGTCGGCGTTGCCGTCCTGGGGCAGCCGCCGCTGGGCCACGTCCATCTGGCCGATGACCTTGAGGCGGGTGGCGACGGGGGCCGCCGCCCACGGCGGAAGGTGCAGCACCGTCTGGAGCATGCCGTCGACGCGGAAGCGCACCCGGAAGTCGTCGTCCATCGGCTCGAAGTGGATGTCCGAGGCCCGGCGCTCGATGGCGCTGACCAGCAGCAGGTTCACGATGTCGACGTAGGGCTGGGTGCCGCCGCGCTGGAGGTGCTCGCGAATCGCCTTCGCGTCGAGCTTGAGCCGGTCGGGGGCGCGCAGGGTGTCGCCGCGGTCGCGCTGGAGCCGGTCGATGGCCCGCCCCGCCAGGGCCTCGATGCCGTGGTAGCGGGCGAGCGCCTGCTCGAGGCGGCGCGTCGAGCACACCGCGGGCCGCACGCGGGTGCCGAGGCGGAACTCCAGCTCGCTGAGGGCCTCGACGTTGGTCGGGTCGGCCATCGCCACGAGGATGGCGTGGTCCGGGCGGGCGGCGACGGGCATCGCGCCGAGGCGCCGGGCGTGCTCGTAGGGGAGCAGCCAGGCGACCTGCGGGTCGACGCGGGCCTCGAGGGGGTCGACGTAGGGCAGCTCGAGCTGCTGGGCCAGGGCCCGGGCGAGGTCCTCGGGGGTGACGGCGCCGAGGCGCACGAGGAGCTGGCCGAGGCGCGTGCCGGGCTGGCGCGACTGCATCGCCAGCGCCTCCTCGACCTGCCGGCCGCTCACCCCGAAGCGCTGCAGGATCTCGCCGAGTCGTCGCCTCATGCCGGGCTCTCCTCGCCGGCCACGGGCAGGCGCACGGTGAAGCGGCTGCCCTCGCCCACCCGGGAGGCCACCTCGATGCGCCCGCCCATGCCGCGCACGAGCTGGTCGCTGATGAACAGGCCGAGGCCCGCGCCGCCCCGCGGGCGCGTGTCGCCGCGCTCGACCTGGTAGAACTTGCGGAACAGGCGGGGGATCTCGTCGGCGGGAATGCCGCAGCCGGTGTCGCTCACCTCGACGCACAGCTCGGGCCCCTCGACCCGGGCGGCGATGCCGACGCGCCCCGGGGAGTCGGTGAATTTCACGGCGTTTCGGACGAGGTTGCCCACGACCTGCTGGAAGCGGGCGCGGTCGACGGCCACCCGCGTCCCCGCGGGCACGGCCACGTCGGCCTCGAAGTCGAGGCCCCGGGCGGTGACGATGGCCCGGAAGGCCCCCACCGCCTCCTCGACGAGGGCGCGGGCGTCCTGCTCCTGGATGTCGAGGCTGAGGTGGCCGCCCTCGAGGCGGGTGGCGTCGAGGAGGTCGGAGACCATGCGCCCCATCACCTCGGACTGGTCGAGGATGCGCTCGACGAGGCGCCGCTGGCGGTCGCTCAGCTCGCCGCCCTTGCCCATCGCGAGCAGGCGGGCGTAGCCCTGCACGGCGGTGAGCGGGGTCTTCAGCTCGTGGGTGACCATGCTGAGGAAGTCGCGCATGAGCGCCTCGGCGCGCACCGCCTCGGTCACGTCGCGCACGACCACGACGAAGGCGTGGCGGCCGCCGCCGGGGACCGCGCCCACGGCGACGACCTCGACGTCGAGGTGGCGCGGATTCGCGCCGGCCAGGGTCACCCGCTGGCGGCCGGCCTCGGCCAGCTCGGCGAGCGGCCGGCCCAGCTCCGGGAGCAGCGCGCGCAGGGGCACGCCGCCGCGCACCCCGGGGCGGCGGCCGGGCCAGTCGAGGACCATGCGCTCGATGCTCGGATTGCCCTCGACCACGCGCCCGGCCTCGTCCACCATGAGCACGCCGTCGCCGAGCGCGCCGAGCATGGCGCGCATCTCGGCGTTCTGCCCGTCGAGCCGCTCGATGGTGCTGACGAGGCGGGCGCGCATCGCCTCCAGGGCGCGGGCGAGGCGGCGGAACTCGGCGGCGGCCCGCGGCGGCTCGATGGGGGTGTCCAGGTCGCCGGCGGCCACGCGGTCGGCGGCGGCGCCGAGGCGGGCGAGGGGCTCGGAGAGGGTCCAGCGCAGGCGCACGGCGGCGACGACGTTGGCGAGGGCGACGAGCACCGTCCACCCGAGGAAGGGCAGCACGAGGTGCCGGTAGCGCGGGTCGAGGCCGATGGGCAGGGGGCGCACCGCGCCGGCCATCGTGTCGAGCAGGCGGTCGTAGGCTCGGCGTCGGGCGCGGCTGGCGGCCTCGTCGGGGCCGGGGCGGTCGGCGGCCTCCCAGGCTTCCAGCGCCCGGCCGTAGGCGTCGAGGGCCCGGCGGACCTCGGCGGCGTCGGGGTTGCCCTCGAAGCGGTCGGCGGCGGCGGCCAGCTCGCTGGCGGCGCGGGTCTCCTCGCCGGCCGTGGCGCGGCGCTCGACCTCGGCGACGGCGGCGAGGCCCTGGTAGCCGGCGGCCATGCGCCCCGGCCCGAGCCCCCGGCGGCTCGGCGCGGCGAGGATCGCCAGCGCCAGCGCCACCACCACCGCCCCGTTCAACGCGCCGAGCAGCAGGAGCACGCTGTTCTGGAAGCGGATCGACCGCCCTTCGGTGATGCGCGGCCTGGACACGGCTGCCTCGTGGTGGGAGGGCCGATGGTAGCGCGCGGCGGGCCGGCGCCGGCTCGCCCGCGCCCGGCGCGCCCGCCCCTCCCGGCGGGCCGGAGGCGATCCTTGACGTTGGCCGCCGACCGGGGCCAGGATGGGTCCCGACGGGGAGGCGGGG
>WGAH01000546.1 GCA_015489145.1 Deltaproteobacteria bacterium | reverse complement strand
GCGTGCCCCTGGTGGTCGTCGCCGCCGCCGTCGCGATCTACGCCCGCAACCAGGGCGGCGCCCGCCTGCCCCGGCAGGTGCTCCGCGCCCCGCCGCGGCGCCCGCGGCCGCCGCTGGCGCGCCTGCGCGAGCGCGATCCCAACTTCTCCGAGCCCCTGTTCGTCGACTTCGCGCAGCTCGTCTACGCCCGGGGCCAGGAGCTCCGCCCCCGTCCCGACCCGGCCCCCCTGCGGCCCTGGTTCACCGACGAGGCCCTCGCGGCCCTGCGCCGGGGGGCCGGCGAGCTGTCCGAGGTGCGCGACGTGATCTTCGGCGCCACCGCGATCGACGGCATCGACCTCGGCCAGCGGTGGACGCGCATTCGCGTCGCCTTCGAGACGAACCTCACCGAGGTGGGCCGGGACGGCGAGGAACGGCAGCTCCTGCGGCGAGAGCGCTGGATCTTCCGCCGCCGCGCCGACGCCCTCTCCCCGGGCCCCGACCGGATGCGGGTCCTCGGCTGCCCGAGCTGCGGCTCCACCGCCGAGCCGCGCACCGACGGCACCTGCCCCAACTGCGACGCGGTCCGCACCGGCGGCCGGCTCCAGTGGGAGGTCTCCCGGGTCGAGGTCCTGTCGAGCACGCCGCTGTCCCCGCCCGACCTCCAGCCCGGCGGCGGCGTCGAGCCGGGCACCCGGCTGCCCACCGTGGTCGACCCGGACCTCGCCGCCCGTCGCCGCGCCTTCACCGCCCGCCACCCCGAGCACGACTGGGGGGCCTTCGAGGCGCGCGTACGCACCGTGTTCCTCAAGCTCCAGGAGGCCTGGTCCTCCCAGCGCTGGGAACTCGCCCGCCCCTACGAGACCGACGCCCTGTTCCAGGTGCACCGCTTCTGGATGGAGCGCTACCGCCGGATGGGCCTGGCCAACCGGCTGGCGGACGTGCGGGTCCAGCGCATCGAGCTCGCCCGCATCGACCAGGACGCCTTCTTCGAGTCGATCACCGTGCGGGTGTGGGCGAGCATGCTCGACTGGACCGAGCGCCTGGCCGACGGCGCCGTCGTCGGCGGCTCCAGGACCGAGCCGCGGGTGTTCTCGGAATACTGGACCTTCATCCGGGCGGTGGGCGCGCGGCGCGGCGATGGCCCCGACGACGCCGAGCACTGCCCGAGCTGCGGCGCCCCCCTCGACCAGGTGAGCATGGCCGGGGTGTGCGGCTACTGCGGCAGCAAGATCACCGGCGGCGAGTTCGACTGGGTGCTCAGCCGCATCGAGCAGGACGAGGCCTACCGTGGCTGATCGCGAATCCCGTCCCCGGAGCCGCCGCGCGCCGGGGCCCCCGCCCCCCTCGTCGGTGCGCTCCGACGGCGATCCCGCCGCGGCGCGGACGCTGGCCGAGGCCGTCGCGCTCACCGGGCGCGTCGACCGCGCCACCCACGGCTTCCACACCTACCCGGCCTCGATGAACCCGGACGCGGCCCGGCTGGTCATCGACCGCTTCCCCGGCCCGGTCCACGACCCCTTCTGCGGCGGCGGCACGGTGCTCGTCGAGGCGCTGCTGGCGGGCCGGCGGGCCAGCGGCAGCGACCTGTCCTGGGTCGCCACCCTGGTGGCCCGGGCCCGCACCGCCGACCCGGCCCTCGCCACCCCCCTGCGCTCCCGCGCCCGCAAGCTCGCCGAGGCCGCCCGGCGGCGGGTCGACCACCCGCTGCCCGAGGAGATCCTGCGCTGGTACGAGCCCCACGTCGCCCAGGAGCTCGCCCGCCTGCGCGCCGGCATTCGCGCGGTGGCCGAGCGGCCCGTGCGCGACCTGCTGTGGGCGGTCTTCTCCAGCATCGTCGTCAAGACGAGCTTCCGCGAGAGCGACACCTCCAACCGGCGCGTGCCCCACCACCGCCCCCCGGGCACCACGGCGGTGCTGTTCCACAAGAAGGCCCGGGAGCTCGGGCGCATGCTCGAGCAGCTCCCCGCCGGGGCCGAGGCGCGGGTTCGCCGGGGCGACGCCCGCCGCGCGCCCCCGCCCCCGGACACCGGCCTCGTCCTCACCTCGCCGCCCTACCCCGGCGTGTACGACTACCTGCCCATGCAGCAGCTCCGCCTGCTGTGGATGGGGGAGGACCTCGCCGGGGACGCGCGTCGCGCCTACGTCGCGGAGGTGGGGGCCCGCCGGGACTTCCGGGCCCGCGGGCGCGCCGCCGCCTTCCGCCGCTGGCGCGAGGACACCGCCGCCTGGATCGCCACCCAGGCCGGCGGGCTGGCGCGGGGGGGCGCGCTGGTCGTCGTGGTCGGCGACGGCCTCGTCGGCGGGCGCCTCGTCGACGCGCTCTCGCCCACCGTCGAGGCGATGCGGGCCGCCGGCCTCCGGGTCCTGGCGCGGGCCAGCGCCGACCGCCCCGACCACGCCCGGGGCGCGATCCGCACCGAGCACCTCGTCGCCGCCGTCCGCGCCTGAACCCCTCGTTCCCCTCGAACCGCGGTCGACGGGGCCTGGACACCCCGGGGCGGCCGTGGTGGAATGGCGCCGCAACCGGGAGCCCCGCTCCCCTGAGGAGAGACCATGCGAACCCTGACCCTGGCCCTCGTGGGCACCCTGCTCTCGTCCACCGCCCTCGCCAAGAAGAAGGACCGCGGCGCCGAGAACTGGGCCCGCAAGGACGGCGTGTCGGCCATCGGCGCCGGCCCCACCCTCGGCGGCACCCTCGGCGGGCAGTTCCGCTACTTCTTCTCGCCCGACGCCGGGCTGCTCGTCACCCTGGGGGGCTCCAACCAGTCCCTCACCCTCGACCCGGACAGCGGCTCGTCCACCAAGACCAAGACCGGGACCCTCGGCCTCGGCCTGTACGGCGAGTACAAGTTCGTGAAGGGCAAGAAGACCGCCCTGGCCGGCCTGCTCGGCGTCGACCTCGCCAACACCTCCTGGGACTACGGCGGCAACGCCGACGGCAGCTACACCGACCTCACCATCGGTCTGGGCCTCAAGGGCGAGATCTTCCTGGCGCCGAAGTTCTCGGTCTACAGCCAGCTCGGCCTGAGCGTCGACCCGGCCGGCGACGCCGAGGTCTACGAAAACGGCCTCGACCCCGACGACTACAGCGCCAGCGGCATGACGGTGACCTGGGGCGGCCACCCCCTCGGCCTCGCCGGCTTCTCGTTCTGGTTCGACTGAGACAGCCGAACCCGCGTCCCGGCGGCGGCCCCGGCGAAAACGGGGGCGCCGCCGCGCTACTCGCAGCCCTGGGCGTCGGCGGGGCAGCCCTTGCCGACCAGGTCGCGGGTGTACTGCTCCAGGGTGCCGTGGTTGTCGACCTCGATGACCAGGGTGCCCGTGAACTCCGCGACGGCGTAGGGCTGGAAGCTCACCGTCACCGGGTACTCGTTGCCGGGGGGGATCTTGCGCGGCAGCGGCAGGTCGTCGCCGATGGAGAAGGCCCGGGAGGTGAGGTCGTCGAGGTAGATGTCGATCACCGGCACGTCCTCGGTGCCCACCGAGCGCAGGGTCACGTCCTGGTGGGCGGGCGGCGACTCCGGCGAGCGCGGGTCGAAGGTGACGGTGCCCTCCGGCTCGATGTCGAGGACGATGCCCGAGGCCCCGCCGGTGTCCGCGTAGTAGGGCTCCAGCCCCATGCGGTCGCAGCCGGCGACCAGCAGGACGGCGATCGGGATCGGGAAACCGCGCATCGGGTCCTCGGTGCTCCTCTCGGGCCGGAGGGGCCGCCCCCGGCCGACCCGGTAGTGTAGCGCCATCCGGCCGAGCAAGTTCCGTGCCGCTGTGACGAGGCCGCAACAGGTCGCTTCCGGGGGGCGCCGGGGTATGCTCGCCCGGGCGCGGACGCCCCACCCCCGCGCCGAGGAGGTCGCCGTGCAGGGCGCTCCCCCCCCGCTGACCCACGACGAGGTGGCCCGGCGCATGGCCGAGCGCGCCGCCCGCCGGCTCCAGGGCATGGACGACGAGGCCGTGCGCGCCTACCTCGCCGAGGCCGTCTACCTCGAGCGCCGGCGCTTCGCGACCAGCAAGCCCTCGGAGCTGACCGAGGGCGACCGCGCCGAGCAGAAGGTGATCGAGCGGGCGGCCCGGGCGGTGCACCGCGACCGCCCGGCCCAGGAGCGCGCGGTGCTCGACCTCGCCGAGCACTACGCCCGCGAGGTCCACAACCCCTTCAGCCCCCGCACCTACGACTTCGCCACCCGCGTGCTGCCCGGGGCCCTCACCCGGCTGCTGACGGCCACCCGCCCCCGCGAGCTCCTCGGACGCGGCCCCGACCCGAGCGACCGCATCCAGGTGCAGGGTCCCACCGAGCTCCTCGCGAAGCTCGCCCGCACCCACACCCTCGTGCTGGCCCCCACCCACGTCTCGAACCTCGACAGCCCCCTCATCGGCTACGCGCTCTACGCCTCGGGGCTGCCGCCGGTGATCTACGGGGCGGGGCTCAACCTGTTCAGCAACCCCTTCATGGCGCCCTTCATGAGCCGCCTCGGCGCCTACACCGTCGACCGGCGCAAGAAGCACCGCGTCTACAAGGACGTGCTCAAGGACTACTCCACCGACGCCATCGGCCGCGGGGCCCACTCCCTGTTCTTCCCCGGCGGCACGCGCTCGCGCTCGGGGCGCATCGAGCGGCGCGTCAAGAAGGGGCTCCTCGGCACCGCCATCCTCGCCTGGCAGGAGGGCCTGGCCGAGGCGCGACCCCGGCCCGAGATCCTCGTCGTGCCCTGCACCCTGTCCTTCGCCCTGGTGCTCGAGGCCGAGACCCTCATCGAGGACAGCCTCGCCGAGGAGGGGCGCAGCCGCTACATCATCACCGACGACGAGTTCAGCGAGGCCCGCACCGTCGCCTCCTTCGCCAGCCGGGTCCTCAACCTCGACGCCAGCGTCGTCGTCCGCTTCGGCCGCCCCCTCGACCTGGTGGGCAACCCCGTCGACGACGAGGGGCGCTCCCTCGGCCCCGACGGCGAGCCCATCGACCGGCGCCGCTACGTCACCGACCGCGACGGCCGGGTCGAGTGGGACGCCCAGCGCGATCGGGTCTACACGGCGGTGCTGTCCGAGGCGCTGGTGCGGGCCTGGCACCGCGACAACGTGGTCCTCGCCACCCACGCCGCGGGCCTGGCGGCGTGGAGCCTGCTCAGGGTGCGCCACCCGGACATCGACCCCTACCAGCTCGTCTTCGCCGGCACCGACGAGCGCACGGTGCCCCGGGCGGACCTGCTGCGGGCGGTGGAAGCCACCGTCGTCGCCATCGAGCGGCTCGCCGCCGCCGGGGCCCTCCACGACGGCCTGCCCGCCGGCCCCTCGCCCGCCGCCCGGGCCGAGGCCGTCCTCGCCCAGGCCCTCGACCGCTTCTCGCGCTTCCACAAGCGCCGGGCCCTGGAGCCCGCCCCGGGGGGCGCGATCCGGGTCGAGCCGCGCCTGGCGCTCTACTACGGCAACCGCCTCGACGGCTACGAGGTGGACGAGGCGCCCCTGGAGGCGCACCTGCGCGGGGTCCTCCGCCGCGCGATCCGGGAGGCTGGCGCATGAACGTGGGCATCATCGGCACGGGCGCCTGGGGCCGCGCGCTCGCCACCCTCGTCGCGGAGGCCGGCCACCAGCCGCGCATCGGCTACCGGCGCCGCTCCCCCCGGGGCTTCCCCGGCACCCCCAACCTCGCCATGCTCGCCGAGGACAGCGACCTGCTCATCGTCGCGGTGCCCGCCGGCGCCGTGCGCGAGGTCGTCGAGAAGGCGCGCCCCGGCCCCGGCAGCCGGGTCGTGATCGCCACCCGCGGCATCGAGCCCGAGTCGGGCCGGTGGCTGTCCTCGGTGGTGCTCGCCCACGCCGCCGCCCGGCGGGTCGGCGCCCTGGCGGGGCCGGCGCTGGCCTCGGAGGTCGTCGAGCGCCGCCCGGGCGCCCTGGTGGTCGCCAGCCCCTACGAGGAGGTCCGCCGGCTCGCGCAGGCGGCCCTGCACTCGAGCATCTGCCGGGTCTACACCTCCGAGGACCTGCGGGGCGTCGAGCTCGCCGGCGCCGCGGTCAACGTGCTGAGCGCCGTCGTCGGCATGGCGGACGCCCTGCGCCTCGGGGTGGGCGTCCGCGGCGTCATCGTCACGCGGGGCCTCGCCGAGATCGCGCGCCTGGGCGACGCCCTGGGGGCCGACCCCGCCACCTTCGCCGGGCTGGCGGGCATGGGCGACCTGGTCGGCTGCGGCTGCCACCCCGACCACCCGAGCTACCAGGCCGGGGGCCACCTCGCCCGCGCCGAGAGCGGCGACCCGGAGCTGGCCCGGAAGGCCGAGGCCCTGCTCTCCCTCGCCGCGCGCCACGAGGTCGAGCTGCCCCTGCTCGGCGCGATGGCCCGCATCGCCCGGGGCGAGCTCAAGCCGCGCCTCGCCATCGACATGCTCATGCGCCGCTCCGCCAAGTCCGAGCGGCGCTAGCCCCCGGCACCCGCGCTGCCGTCCGAGGGGGGCCGCGCCCCTCAAAAGGTGCCGACCACGCCGGGCAGGTCGAGGTCCACGCCGAGGAGCCAGGTCGGGCTGGCCGGGTCGTCGAGGAGGGCCACCAGGCGGATCGCGCCGCCGCCCATGCCGAGGCGACCGCCCACCGCCGGCACGAAGGGCGCGCCGAGATCGGGCAGGATGAGCCAGGTGCCGTCGGCGGCGTCGAAGGAGGAGGACAGGCCGGCGATGCCCGCCACCCCGCCGATGGCGTCGAGGGTGGTGCTGTAGACGCCCCGGCCGAAGCGCTGGCGCAGCGAGACGGTGAGCTCGTAGCTCGGGTACCAGGCCCGCCCGCGCTCCATCGCCACCATGCGCGCCTGGAGGGGCACCCCCATCGCGAGGCCGAGGATCACCCGGTCGCGGACGATGGCCTGGCCGATCACCTCGATGCTCTGCGCGGCCTCGGCGTCGTCCCCGCCGATGAGCGACAGCCCGCTGAAGAACTCGCCGCCGAGGAAGCGGCTCCGCCGGGGGTGGTCGAGAAGCTCGCGCAGCACGGCGGCGCTGGCGAGGAAGGCGATGTTGTCGCCGGAGAGCTTGCGGGAGGTGATGCCGACGATGCGCCCCCGGGCGTCGACCACCGGCCCCCCGGAGTTGCCGGGGTTGAGGGCGGCGTCGGTCTGGATGAGGCGGGGGCCGACGGCGCTGACGATGCCCTCGGTCACGCTCCAGAGCAGCATCCCCTCCATCGCCGCCGAGCGGTCGGCGGCCGGGGCGTAGGGGTGCCCCATGCCGTAGACCCGCTCGCCGCGCAGGGGGGTGTCCTCCCGGACGGGCAGGGGCGGCACCGCGCCGGCGAGCTCCGGCGCGCGGATGAGGGCGAGGTCCTCGCGGGGGGCGGTGGCGACGACGCGGGCGATGCCCTCGCGGCCGTCGCGGGTGCGGACCCGGGTTCGCAGGCCGCTGGAGACGCAGTGGTAGGCGGTGGCGACGAGGCCGTCCTCGCCGACGACGACGCCGGAGCAGAAGGCGGGGCCGTTGACCAGCAGCACCACGCTGTCCAGCCAGCGCTCGAGCTGGGCGGGGCTCGCGTCGCCGGGGGCGGCGACGGCCGCCGCGGCGGCCGGGGGCGCCGCCGCCGCCGGGCGGCCGGCGGCCAGGACGAGGAGGAGGGTCGTGAGGCGGACAAGGAAGGCGGACATGGCCCCCGCATACCACGATGGCGCGCCGCCCCCGGAGCGCCGGCCTCCGGCCGGCGGCGGGTTAGGAAGCCGCCGTGCGCGCCTCCATCCTCCACCTCCTGGCGATCCTCGCGTTCCTCCTCGGGACCGCCTGCGGCGCGGCCCCTGAGCCGCCCCCCCGGTCGGCGCCGGCGACGAGGCCATCGACCTGGACGCCGCCCACGACACCGGCGAGGCCGACGGCCCGCGCCTCGACCTCGCGGACGAGGCCGCCCGCCTCGCCGCCGCCCAGGCCCCGCCGCCCCTCGCCGGCGAGCCCGAGCGCATCCGGGCCCGGCACATCCTCGTCGCCTGGAGCGGCGCCCAGGGCGCCTCCCCCCGGCTGCGCCGCTCGAAGGCCGAGGCGCGGGCGCTGGCCGAGGAGCTGCTCCGCCGGCTGCGCGCCGGCGAGGACTTCGCCGCCCTCGCGCGGGAATACAGCGACGGCCCCAGCGCCGCCCGCGGCGGCGAGCTCGGCGCCTTCGGCCGCGGCGTGATGGTCCCCGAGTTCGAGCGCGCCGCCTTCGCCCTGGAGGAAGGCGAGCTCTCCGGGGTGGTCGAGACCCCCTTCGGCTTCCACATCATCGAGCGCGAGCCCCTCGTCGAGGTCCACCTCGTCCACGTCCTCGCGCAGTACGCCGGCGCCGAGCGGTCCAAGGCCACCCGTTCCAGGGAGGAAGCCCGCGCCCGCGCCGAGGAAGCGATGCGCCGCCTTCGCGCCGGCGAGGACCCGGCCACGGTGGTGGCCGAGCTGAGCGACGGCCCCAGCGCCAGCCGCGGCGGCGACCTCGGCTGGTTCCAGCACGGCCAGCTCCTGCCCCAGCTCGACGAGGCGGCCTTCGCCCTCGAGCCCGGCGAGGTGAGCGACGTGATCGAGTCGCCCGTCGGCTTCCACGTCCTGCTGCGCGTCGAGTAGGGCTGCCGGCGCCGCCCGGGCCGCCCCTACAGGGCGTCCTCGATGGCGGCGCGAATCGCGTCGTCCTGGGTGGGCGAGACCTTGGCGACGGCGACCCGCAGGTCGCGGCCCACCACGGCGACGTGGGGAAAGCCCTCGACGGCGATCTGGTAGCCCCAGCCCTGGTCGTCGGCGAGAATCGGCTGGGTGATGCCGTGCTCGGCGGCCCAGGCCTGCAGGTCCTCCTGGGAGGGGGGCGCGCCCTGGCTGTTCTCCGGCATGATCGTGACGTAGACGAAGCCCTGGTCGGCGTAGTCCGCCGCCACCGCGTCCACCTCGTCGGCCAGGGCGGCGCAGGGGGCGCACCAGCCGGTGCTGACGTCGAGCGCCAGCACCATCCCGTAGAACTGCCACAAGCTGACCTCGTCGCCGTACTGGTCGAGCAGGCGCACCTCGGGGACGACCTGCCCCTCGGAGAAGCCCTCGCCCTCGAGGTCGGCGGGAGGCGGCTCGCCCACGGGCCAGGAGTTCTCGGGCGCTTCCCAGGCGCCGGTGTCGTCGGTCCCCGGCGGGCTGGTCAGGTGGGGCGTGCAGGCGACGAGGCCGGCGGACAGCGCGCCGGCGATGAAGGCGAGGCGTCGGGCCATGGCGTCCTCCGGCGCCAACGTAGCCGGTCTCCGGGCCGACCGCGCCCCTGTGCCCCCGGCCGCCCTGGGATAGCAG
>WGAH01000545.1 GCA_015489145.1 Deltaproteobacteria bacterium | reverse complement strand
GCCGCCAGCAGCGCCGCCGCCGAGGGGGCCAGGAACGGGTGGAGCCGGGTGCGCCCGGCCAGCCAGGCCATCGCGTTGAGCAGCAGCCGCCGGTGGTCGCCCATGTGCAGGGTGGGGTTGGCGAAGATGTTGTGGTCGCAGGTGACGGCGATGCGCCCGGCGCCGTAGGCGGTGGCCGCGATGCCGGCCAGCGGGCCGGCCAGCTCGTCGGGCTGCCGCCGGTTGTCGCCGTTGTGGATCGGCGGGTCGTCGGGGTTCCAGGCGTCCGACCAGCTCTCGGGCGAGGAGAACACGATGCCGTGGTCGGTCTCCAGGCTGCACCCGTTGCTCCACCACACGTCGCGCACCCCGGCGGTGATCGGGTGTTCCCCCACCGGGTGCAACAGCACCCAGTCCCGCGAGTCGACGGTGCCGTTCATCTCGCAAATCGAGTCCTTGCGGGCCTGGATGCCCGTGCCGGCCATCCACGGGTTCCACAGGTCGGTCATGCCGTGGGCGTCGGTGTGCTCGATGGTGGTCCACAGGCCGCCGCCGCCGCGCACCCAGTCGAACAGCACCGCGTGCTCGTCGGCGTCCATCAGGGTGGCCTGGTCGGTCTGCTCGCCGATGAAGTAGACGTCGTAGCCGTCGAGGTCGCCGGGCTGGAGCCGCCCCTGCCGGTGCACGTCCACCCGCCAGCCGGCGTCGCGCAGGGTCGCCACCATGTCGTGGTAGCCGCTCACCTCGTGGTACTTCCAGGCGCCGCGCACGTTGCGGCCCTCGACCTTGTGGCGGGCGACGTGGAACTGGTCGTAGTAGACGCGCAGGCCGGCGACGCCCACGGCGCCCTGCCGGGCCACCCGGAACAGGCCGGCGCCGGCGGCGGCGGCGAGCAGGGCGGCGAGAATCGCGAGGAGATTCCGTTTCAACGCGAACTCCCGGGTTCGAGGTAGCCCAGCGCCTCCAGCTCGGCGCGCTCGCCGGCGGTGAGCGCCGGGGCGTCGGGCGCGGCTCCACCCCGCAACCGTTCGCCCAGCGCCGCGTCCTCGGCGAGGCGCGCGTCGAGGATCGCGGCGAGGCGCGCCAGCTCGTCGGGCTCCTCCGCCGAGAGGTCGGCCTGCTCGGCGGGATCGGCGGCCAGGTCGAACAGCAGGTCGGGCTCCCGCCAGGACCGGACGTACTTCCAGCCGCCGTCGAGCACGGCCTCGCGGGCGTGGCCGAAGCAGATGCCGTCGAAGAAGAGGGGGCGATCCGGCGGCGTCGCCGCGCCGCGCAGGGCGGGGCCGAGGTCGACGCCCTGCCGCGCCGCCGCGTCGGGAATGCCGAGCCAGCCGAGCACCGTGGGCGCCAGGTCGAGGAGGCTCACCGGCGCCTCCACCCTGGCCGCTTCCACGACGCCGGGCTGCCAGGCGAGGAGGGGCACGCGCAGCAGCTCGTCGAACAGCGTGTGGCCGTGGCCCATCCCGACCTGCCGGCGCGGGTCGGCGTAGGCGCGGGCTTCGAGCGCGGCGTGGTCCCAGAACTCCTCGCCGTGGTCGGCGGTGAACACGACGAGGGTGCGCGGGCGCCGCCACTCGGGAAGCGCCGCGATCACCCGGTCGGCGGCCGCGTCCACGGCGTGCAGCGAGGCGGCGTAGAGGGCCTCGCGCCGGGCGCGGTAGTCGGCGAAACCCGGCACGCGCTCGGGGTGGGCCTTGCCGTAGCGCCGGTGCCAGCGACGGGCGAAGTCGAGGTCCTCGCCGGAAAGCTCGCGGCTGGCGGCGAAGCGGGCCCGGTCGCCGGCGCGGCTGTGGTTGGGGGTGTGCACGTCCATGAAGTGGACGACGAGCAGGAAGCGGTCGTCCTCGTCGAGGGTGTCGAGCCAGTCGATCGCCCGGTCCGCCTGGGTGGCCGCGCTGCCCGAGGGCGGGTCCACCCACACCTCGAAGCCCTGCTCCAGGCCGAGGCCGAGGTAGCGGTTGCGGGCGAACATCGCGGTGCGGAGGCCGGCTGCCTCGGCCGCCTCGGCCAGCGTGGTGAAGGCCGGGTCGAGGACGTGGACCCGCCCCTTCTGCCGCGACTCGTCGCGCACGGGGCCCGAGAAGCCGGCGCCGTGGACGGCGGGCTCGAGGCCCGTGAACAGGGAGGCGGTGGCGACGTGGGTCCACGGCGCGGCGCTGCGGGCCTGGGCGAAGACCGTCCCCTCGGCCGCCAGCGCGTCGAGGCGGGGCGTGGGGCTCCGCCCGTCGAGGCGGTAGCCCGCCCAGCCCACCCGGTCGGCGCGCAGCGTGTCGACGTAGAACACGATGGCGCTGTCGGCCGCAGCGTCGGACAGGGCGCGCGGGGGCGAGGCGCAGGCGGCGAGGAGGAGCGCGAGCATGGCTCCGGGCTAACGCGCCCGGCCCCGCCCTCCGGTTCCGGAGGCGCGCGTGCGAAGTTGGAGGTGTAGACGCGGCATCCTGCCGCGTCAAGGAAGTTGGAGGTGGTAGACGCGGCGTCGTGCGGGGTCGTGGAAGCTGGAGGTGGTAGACGCGGCGTCGTGCGGGGT
>WGAH01000544.1 GCA_015489145.1 Deltaproteobacteria bacterium | reverse complement strand
CCGGCCGCCCGCCGGCCCGGGCGCAGGCCGGCGCACAGCCCGCCCAGGAGGAGGGCCACGGCGCCGATCCGCACCGGCGCGGCCAGGGACCACCCGGCGCCGGGCTCGGCGAAGGCGGCGCGCAGCCACACCGTCGCGCCCGCCCCGGCCACCCCGAGGCCCACCGCCCGCGGCAGCGCCCCGCCGCCGGCGACGAGCCCGACGCCGCCGAGGGCCGCCGCCCCGAGGAGGAGTCCCCCGGGCCAGCCGGCGAGGAGCGGCGCCGCCCCCAGCAGCAGCAGGGCGGCGGCGAGCGCCGGCGCGCGTCCCCCGATCCCGGCCGCCAGGGCCGCTCCGGCCAGCGCCGCCCCCGCCGCCGGGACCGGCCCGGGCGGGCCCGCCGCCGCCGCCACCGCCAGCGCGGCGATCCACGTCCCCCCGGCGAGCGCCCGGCGGCTCACTCCCACTCGATCGTGGCCGGAGGCTTGCTGCTGAGGTCGTAGGCGACGCGGTTGACGCCGCGCACCTCGTTGATCACCCGGTTGGCCACCCGCTCCAGCAGCTCCCAGGGCAGGCGCGCCACCGAGGCGGTCATGCCGTCCACCGAGCGCACCGCCCGCACCACCACCGTCTGCTCGTAGGTGCGGGCATCGCCCATCACGCCGACGCTCCGCACCGGCAGCAGCACCGCGAAGGCCTGCCAGAGCTCGCGCTCGAGGCCGGCGGCGCGGACCTCCTCCCGCACGATGGCGTCGGCCTCCTGCAGCACCGCCACCCGCTCCGGCGTCACCTCGCCGAGGATGCGAACGGCCAGCCCCGGCCCCGGGAAGGGCTGCCGGTGCACCCGCGCCTCGCTCAGCCCCAGGGCCACCCCGAGCCGCCGCACCTCGTCCTTGAACAGCTCGCGCAGGGGCTCGACGAGGTCCATCTCCATGCGCTCGGGCAGCCCGCCGACGTTGTGGTGGCTCTTGATGGTCGCCGACGGACCGCGGAAGCTCACCGACTCGATGACGTCGGGGTACAGCGTGCCCTGGGCGAGCCAGCGAATGCCGCCCACCCGCTCGCCGATGCGCCGGGCCTCGGCCTCGAAGACCTCGATGAAGGCGTGGCCGATGACGCGGCGCTTCCGCTCCGGGTCGGTCACCCCGGCGAGGCGGTCGAGGAACAGGGCGCGGGCGTCGACGACGTGCAGGTCGAGCTCCTGGAACTCCGCCTCCACCGCCTCGCGCTCGCCCTTCCGCAGCAGGCCGTTGTCGACGAAGACGCAGTGAAGGCGGTCGCCGATGGCGCGGTGCAGCAGGGCGGCGACCACCGAGGAGTCCACCCCTCCCGAAAGCCCGCAGATCACGTGATCCTCACCGAGCTTCGCCCGGAGCTCCCGCACCTGCTCCTCGACGAAGGAGCCCATCGACCAGTCGGCCCGGGCGCCGCAGACGGCGAACAGGAAGTTGTGGAGGATGCGCTCGCCCGGCGCCGTGTGGGTGACCTCCGGGTGGAACTGGATGCCGAAGCGGCGGCCGGCGGCGTCGGCGATGGCGGCCACCGGGCAGGCCGGGGTCTCGGCCACCCGGCGCCAGCCCGGCGGCAGGCGGGTCACCTGGTCGCCGTGGCTCATCCAGACCGGCTCGTGGGCGTCGAGGCCTTCGAGCAGCGGGGCCGGCTCGACCAGCGCGAGGCGGGCGTGGCCGTACTCGCCCTGCCGCGCCGGGCTCACCTCGCCCCCGGCGTGGCGGGCGAGGAGCTGCATGCCGTAGCAGATGCCGAGCACGGGCACGTCGAGGTCGAGCCAGCCCTCGTCGAAGGGCGGGGCGTCGTCGCCGAAGACCGAGGCCGGTCCGCCGGACAGCACCAGCCCCACCAGGCGCCGGCCGGGCCCCGCCGCCGCCTCGGCGCTCGCCGGGGCCGGGTCGGTGCAGGGCCGGATCTCGCTGTAGACCCCCTGCTCGCGAATGCGCCGGGCGATGAGCTGGGTGGTCTGGGAACCGAAGTCGAGGATCAGGACGATGTCGTGCACGCCGCCTCCCGCCGCGGCTCTAACCCCCCTTGAACCCGGCGGCCGACCCCCTTAGGTGCCCGCCATGCAGGTGTTCCTCGCCGCGGCCGAGGCCATGCGCGCCGGGAGGCCCGCGGCCCTCGTCACCGTCACCGCGATCCAGGGCTCCGCGCCGCGGCGTCCCGGGGCCCGCATGGTCGTCCACGCCGACGGCTCGGTGGTGGGCACCGTCGGCGGCGGCGCCTGGGAACACCGCCTCGTGCGCGAGGCCCTCGAGGCCATCGGCGAGGGCCGGCCCCGCCGGGTGGCCTCGCACCTCGGCCTCGACCTCGGCATGTGCTGCGGAGGCGCCATGGAGGCCTTCATCGAACCGCTCCTCCCCCGCGAGACCCTGGTGATCCACGGCGCCGGCCACGTCGGCCGGGCCGTCGCCCGCATGGCCCCCGACCTCGACTTCGCCGTGATCGTGGTGGACGACCGCCCCGACCAGCTCGCGCTTCTCGGCGAGATCCCCGGGGTCGAGCGCCGCGAGGCCGATCCCCGGCGCGTCCTCGACGCGCTGCCCCGCGGGCCCCACGCCTACCACCTCGTCGTCACCCACGACCACCAGCTCGACCAGGACATCGTCGAGCGCCTGCTGCCCGCCGACCTGGCCTGGCTCGGCCTCATCGCCAGCCGCTCCAAGGTGGCGAAGTTCCTGCTGCGCTACCGGGCCGCGGGCATGGACCCGGCCCTCTTTCGCCGCCTGAGCGCCCCCGTCGGCCTCGACATCGGCGCCGAGACCCCGGCCGAGATCGCGCTGAGCATCCTCGCCGAGGTCGTCCGCGTGCGCCGGCGCCGTGGATCACCAGGGTCTCGCGGGGGAGGAGCGGGTCGATGAAGGCCTCCATGGCGCCTCCGCAGCACATGCCGAGGTCGAGGCCGAGGTGCGAGGCCACCCGGCGGGGCCGGCCCTCGCCGATGG
>WGAH01000543.1 GCA_015489145.1 Deltaproteobacteria bacterium | reverse complement strand
GGTCTACCGCACGTCTCGGGGCTCGTGGACGAGCGGGCGGGTGTTCACGCCGGTGCTTCCGGTGTCTCCGTCCGCGGAGGCGACGGTCGAGGCGGGTTCTTCGCAGGCCCGCGTGGTGAGTGGCTGGACGGGTCTGCCTGCGGCGGAGCCGGCGTTTGGGTCGGTTCCGGCGCGTCGGCCGGTGGGATCGACGGTGGCGTCGCGGGTTCCCGGCGTGGCCGTCGGTCGCGCGGTGGCGAGCGGAGCGCGGGTGTACCGCCCGTCTCGGGGCTCGTGGACGAGCAGCCAGGTGTTCACGCCGGTGGTTCCGGCGTTGTCGGAGGCCGCGGCGTCCGCGGCGCCGGCGGGTCGCGCGCGGGTGGTGAGCGGCTGGACGGGCGCGCCGGTGGAGTCTCGGGCGTTTGGCGCGGTTCCTGCGCGTCGGCCGGTGGGATCGACGGTGGTGTCGCGGTCTGGCGGCGCGGCTGGCGGTCGCGCGGCGGCGAGCGGCGCGCGGGTCTACCGCACGGCGCGGGGCTCGTGGACTGGCGGCCGGGTGTTCGCCCCCGTCCGCCGGGCGGCTCCCGGCGGCGTCCCGGAGGAGGCGTTCGGGGCGCCGGCCTGGACCGGCGGGATGGGCGCTTCGGGCTTCGAGGCCCTGCCGCCCGCGGCCCGGCCTCCTCGTGCCGGTTTCGAGACGCCGGTTCCGTCGATGCGGCGTCCCGGCGCGCCGCCCATGGACTTCCTCGGCCCGGAGCCCGCTGCCGCCTACCAGGCCGCGAGCGGAGCGCCGGCGCGGGTCGTCGACGGCTGGACCGGCCGTCCCCTCGACTGGACCCTGCACGGGGTGCAGCGCGGGGCCGTCGAGGCCGGCATGCCGGGCTGGGCGATGCGGGCCTCCGGCGAGCCCCTCGTCCGCGGCACGGGCGGGGACTTCCTCGCCGCGCTGGCGCGGGCCGACGCCCCGGAGGAGGTCGTGCGCGTCATCATGGAGCGCGGCGCCGCCGCCGGCTCCGCGGCGAGCCGGCTTCCCAAGCCCATCATCCAGGTGATCCGCCAGATTCGCGAGGAGGCCGCGCGGGTCGACGCGGCCGCCTCGCGGGGCACCCGGGCCGAGCGGGTCGCGCCGTCGCCGCCGCGACCCGGCCCGCGCTCGACGGCGCGCGTGGTGCGCGGCTTCTCGGGCGTGCGCCCGCGGGGGAGCGCCCGCTCCCTGAGCGGCATCGGCGCCGACCGGGTGATGCGCCTGGCCAAGAAGCTTCAGCAGCTCATCCACCTCGCCGAGGTCGCCCGCAAGCGCGACGAGGCGCGGCGGCGGGTCCGCCTCGCCGAGGACAGCGCGGCGGCGCGGGCGGCGGTGCGCAGCGCCTCGGCCGGCGATGCGGGTGGGCCGAAGGCGGAACAGATCGACATCGAGGCGCTCGGCCGCGAGGTCCTCGAGGTCGCGACGAGGGAACTGGAGATGCGCCGCGAGCGGCGCCAGGAGGAAGGCGATGGCCGCGACATCCGGTGGTAGCGTCAGCAAGGCGTGGTTCCAGAGCGCCGACACGGGCGCGACGTTCGACGTCCAGTACAACCCGACGAACTTCAAGTTCGACAAGCCCGTGTCCTGGAAGGAGCACGACGACCAGGGCGTGGTCAGCTCGCTGGAGTTCCAGAAGGTCTCGCCGGCGACCATGCAGTGCGAGCTGACCTTCGACACGACGGCGAACGGCAGCGACGTCCGGCAGACCTGGGTGAACAAGCTCCTGGAGCTGACCAATCCCGAGATCACCCCGGGCTCCGGCGAAGCGGCGGAGCTCGACAAGAAGCGGCCCCACAAGGTGTGGTTCACCTGGGGCAGCTTCGAGCTGCTCGGCGTCATCGAGTCGGTCAACGTGACCTACACGATGTTCGCCTCGGACGGCACGCCGCTGCGGGCCAAGGTCAACGTGAAGATGAAGGAGTGGGCCGCCGAGAACTCCTACGCCTCCTCCGGGGGCGAGGGCTACTACGGCTCCGAGCCGGTGAAGCTCCTCACGGCGCAGGCGGGCCAGACCATCACCTCCACGGGTTCCGACTGGCGCGCCGTGGCCGACGCCAACAACCTCAACGACCCGATCAACGACTTCAAGGCCGGCGAGGCGTACGTCCTCCCCGCTTCCAAGAAGTGATCCGCCGCGTCACGGCTCCCGAGGAGGCGCCATGAGCTCCACGAAGACCCACTTCGTCCGTTCGGCCACGAGCTACCTGTGCACCATCGGCGGCCACACCTTCCAGCAGCCGAGGCAGGACGGCCTCCAGGTCCTGGTCTTCGAGGACCACGTCGACATGGTCGACATGCTCACGGTCCGGGTGGGCGGCGCCGAGGAGCAGCCGGAGTGGGGCTTCGAGATCGGCCAGAGCGCCTCGCTCCAGCTCGGTAGCGGCACACAGATGTTCGAGGGCGAGATCACCGCGGTCGAGCCGGGTTTCCAGGTCGAGGGCATCAGCACGATGACGGTGCGCTGCCTCGACCGGATGCACCGCCTCGGGCGCGGGCGGAAGACCCGCTTCTGGGAGGACGTCAAGGATTCCGACGTGGCCGCCGAGGTCGGCGCCGAGTGCGGCCTGGCCGTCGACGCCGAGGACACCGGCGAGGTGCTGCCCTACATCATCCAGCGCAACGAGAGCAACGTCGCCTTCCTCAAGCGGCTCGCGGCGCGCAACAACTACCAGCTCCGGGTGCAGGACGGCAAGCTGCTGTTCAAGTCCGCGAGCTTCGGCGGCAGCCCGGTCAAGATCGAGATGGGCAAGAGCCTCCGCAGCGTCCGCATGTCCTTCAACAGCATGGACATGGTGCAGAAGGTCGTCGTGCGCGGCTGGGACATCATGACCAAGGAGGAGATCGTCGGCCAGGCGAGCACCGGCGACGTCACGCCCATGGGCGACGGCCAGCTCGGCGCCGAGATCGCCGGGCAGTTCGGCGACGCCACCGCCTACATCACCGACGTGCCCGTCGCCACGCAGTCCCAGGCCAACCAGATCGCCAAGGCCGAGATGGAGCGCCTCGCGCGCCAGTTCTGCCACGGCACCTGCACGGTGGTCGGCAACGACCAGATCCGCGCCGGCACCATGGTCGAGTTCTCGGGCCTGCCGAACGGGCTCAACGGAAAATTCTACGTCATGGCGACGCGCCACGTGATCTCCAACCGATCCGGATACACGACCGAGCTGACCTTCTGCAGCAACACGATGGGTTCCTGACCCGGGAGCGTCCATGGCGGTCCGCAAGGAGTTCCTCGGAAGGGGGTGGGCCTTCCCCTTCCACTTCGACCCGGCCACGGGCAAGGTGGCCATGTCGGAGTACGAGGAGAACATCCGGCAGAACATCACGATCATCCTGGGCACGCGCCCGGGTGAGCGGCAGATGCTGCCCGACTTCGGGTGCCGCATCAACGAGTTGCTCTTCGCGCCCAACACCCACCAGACGGCCATCCTGGCGCGGCGCTACGTGGAGGACGCCCTGCGCCGCTGGGAGCCGCGCGTCGAGGTGGTCGACGTGAAGTCCGCGCCCGATCCCTCGGGCGCCATCCGGGTCGAGGTGGTCTACCGGATCATCTCGACGGGAGCCGTCGAACGAGTGCAGCAGGTCGTCTCGCAGGGCGCCGGGTAGTACACTCCCGCCCGCAGGCCGACCACCGGAACCCGAACCGGAAGCACACCCGACATGCCGATCAAGCCGCCGAACCTCGACGACCGGCGCTACGCCGAGCTCGTAGCCGAAGCCCGGGCGCTCATCCCGCAGTATTGCCCGGAGTGGACCAACCTCTCCGACGCCGACCCCGGCATGACCCTCGTCCAGCTCTTCGCCTGGATGACGGAGCTGACGATCTACCGGCTCAACCGGGTGCCGGACAAGACCTACATCCACTTCCTCAACTTCATCGGCGAGGAGCGCAAGCGCGCCCGGCCCGCGGTCGTGCCCCTGACCTTCACGCCGCGCGCCGGCAGCCCGGTGGAGCTCCCGCCCTTCTCCAAGGCCTCGACCCGCCAGCGCGAGGACGATCACGCGCTGGACTTCGTGACCACGGAGGGCATCACCCTCCACGACGCGCGGATCGTGCGGGTGATGGCCGTGCGGGGCGGCAAGCGTCCGGCGGTGCGCGAGATCCCCTTCACCCACCTCGACGATCACCCCTCGGTGGTCGTCTTCGGCGGTGGGCGCGGGGTGCAGTTCTTCGACCTCGACCCGGTCGAGTTCGGCCCGGACGCCTTCACGCCCCACCAGTTCCTCTACGTCGCCCACGACGACTTCCGCCTCATGGACATCCGGCCCGACGAGGACCGCCGTCCCGGGCGCCTGCGCGTGCGGCGCCAGGGCGACGCCATGTCGGTGGCCGACTTCTTCGACTGGGAGTACCCGACGGCCCGCGGCTGGGAGCCCATTCCGACCGAGACCGAGCACGACATCCAGCTCGGGATGCCCGAGAAGGTGCTGGTCACCGCGCTTCCCGGCATCCAGCCGGCCCCGTTCGAGATCGGCGCCCGGGTGCGCCTGCCCGAGCCGATCACCGAGGCCCGGTGGTGGATTCGCGGGCGCCTCGACTACGAGCGCTGGCTCGCCAACCGCATGCTCGACGACCTCGAGGTGAGCTGGAAGGACGACCGCGGCGGCGAGGAGCGCACGATCAACAACTGGGAGGTCCGCACCAGCGGCCGCACCATCGAGTTCTTCCTCCAGGACGTGCCGCCGATCAAGGGCGGCTGGACGATTCGCTTCTCGCTCGTCGACCGGGGGTTGCCGGCGGGTCGCAACGGCTACCTTCCCGCCTACCGCTGGTACTACCGGCGCGGCGAGCAGTGGGAGGAGATCCCGCGCGCCCGGGTCCGCACCGAGGGCACGATGGTCGTGCTCACCGGGCCGCTCTCGGACATGGCCACCGACGGCTACAACCTCCGGGCCGAGCGCATCGAGACCGTGTTCCTGCGCGGTTTCATCCCCGATCTCGAGCTCGACATGAACTGGCGGCGGCCCGTCGAGATCGACCTGTACGCCGGCGAGGACCTCCAGCGCGTCACCCGCCTGGAGAACACCGAGGCCCCCTGGTCGCCCTTCCAGGTCGCGCCGGTGATCCCGCCCACCATCGGCCGCAAGTTCTACATCGGTTCCGACCTGTTCGAGAACCGCCCCCAGGCCCCCGTGCTCCTCGAGCTCGAGGTGGGCTTCGAGATGAACGGCGAGTTCATCGAGGAACCGAAGGACCTCTACGACCTCCAGCTCACCTACCGGGCGGAGGACTCCTGGCGGGTGGTCTGGACCGAGGACAAGGTCTTCAGCAAGTTCACCTTCGCCGACCTCGACGAGGAGGGCGCCAAGCGCGCGGCGAAGCGGCGCATCCGCATCGTCATCGACCCCAAGACCCAGCTCAAGGGCCTGTCGCGCTACGAGGTGGGCGGCACCGAGACCACCTGGCTGCGCTTCGAGCTGATCAAGTCGAGCCTCACCGGGCAGGACGAGAAGAAGCAGCAGCACCCCATCGCCCTGCGCTTCTACGGCCTCAAGCTGGGCGTCGACAAGACCATCGGCGACGACACCTACGAGCAGCCGCTCCCGGCGCCGCGCATGGTGCAGCTCGACCACCGCGAGGAGAACCGCCGCCTCACCCGGGTGGTCACCCGGGCCGTCGGCCGGCTCAACGAGTACTACCCCTTCTTCCCCTTCGTCGAGATCGAGGAGGAGAACCAGGCCCTCTACCTCCAGTTCGACAAGCCCCTCCCCCAGGGCAGCCGCCACTCCATCCACTTCCGCTGTCGGGGCGAGGCCTTCCTGCCGGCCGACCTCGGCGTGCAGTGGGAGGTGCTCGAGGATCGCGAGCACGGCCGCACCGGCTGGCAGCGGCTGCGCGCCTTCCAGGAGGGCGACGACGGCAGCGAGCGCCCGCCCTACGACCTCGCCGCCAGCGGCGAGCTGGAGTTCCCCTTCGCCGACCCGCCGCCGGTCCCCGAGGACGGTTTCTGGATCCGCGGCCGCTTCACCACCGGACCCGACCTGGGCGTCGACCGCATTCCGCCGCTGCCGCCGGTCACCCACCTCATGCTCAACACGGTGAACGCGGCCAACCTCATCACGGTCCGCACCGAGCGCTTCAGCGGCTTCGGGGTGCCCAACCAGGTCATCGAGCTGTTCCGCAAGCCGCTGTTCCTCCACGAGTCCGAAGGCGAGCGCCCGATCTTCGCCCGTCCCGAGAAGTTCCCCGACATCCGCGTCTACGTGGAGCGCAACGAGGGCGGGCAGGTCGTGCGCGAGGAGTGGACCCGCGTCGACAGCATGTTGACGGCCGACAAGGACGACCGGGTCTTCGTGGTCGATCCCGTGGACGGCACGCTGACCTTCGGCAACGGCATCCGCGGGCGCATGCTCCCGGTGGGCAACAACAACGTCGTCGTCGACACCTACCGGGTCGTGCCCGGGGCCTCGGGCAACGTCGCGCCCGGCAGCGTGGTGGTGGCTGACACGATTGGAGAAGGGGTGGAGGTCACCAACCTGCTGCCCGCCACCGGCGGACGCGACGCCGAGAGCATCGACGAGATCATCCGGCGCGCGCCGAGCATCCTCACGAGCCGCGACCGGGCCGTCACCCGCACCGACTTCGAGATCATCGCCCGGGAGGCCTCGGGCGAGGTGGCCCGGGCCGCCTGCGTGGGTCGCATGGACGAGGACGGGCAGGTCGAGGTGGTCATCCTGCCGCGCCGTCGCGAGGGCGAGGCCGTGCCCGACCCCTTCCTGGCGGCGGGCCTCCGCGACCACGTCAGCAACTACCTCAAGCGCCGCTGCCTGATCAACGTCGACCCGGTGGTGCGGCTGGCGCGGTTCATGCGCATCGACGTGAGCCTGTCGCTGCGCCTGCGCCCCAACGCCAACGTGCTCCAGGTCCGCGACGCGGCCCGGCGCTGGGTCGAGGCCTTCATCGACCCCTACACCGGCGGTCTCGACGGCGAGGGCTGGCCCTTCGGCGGCACGCTCTACGCCCAGGACTTCGCCCGCATGGTCACCGACATCCACGAGGTCCGCCACGTCGTCGACGTGCAGCTCTTCGACATGAGCGAGGCCGACCCGCGGGCGGTGCCCGGCTGGGAGGAGGGCGAGGGCACCAGCGAGCTGGTCCTGACCGACCACGACCTGTTCGTCGTGCGGCGGGTCCGCATTCGCTCCGAGGAGGGAGACGAGTGAGCTTCGAGATCGCGAGGCCGCGGGCAGCCGGCCTGCCCGCCTCGGGGCGAGGCGACTACGGCTACCTCCAGGACGTCGTCCGCATCGGCTTTCCGGTGAAGGACGCCCGGGTCTACCTCGCGCGTCACCTCGGCAACCCGATCACCTACCGGCTCGTCGAGGCCCAGCGGGGCGAGGCCCTCGGCCGCGTGCGCGAGGTCGAGGTGGTGCCGGCCTCGGGCGGCGAGTCGGTGTGGGTGCGGGCGGTGCGGACCCTGCCCGACGGCTCGCCGGCCAGCTACTTCACCCCCGGTGACCTGATCGAGGTGCACGCCGTCGTCGAGACCGACAGCGGGGCCGACGCGCCGCCGCTGCGCCCGCGCGACCGGGTCGTGCTGCACGTGCCCGTGCGAAGCTACCTGCGGTTCCTGCCGGCGCTGTACCAGGGGGCGGTGCCGACCCAGCGCCGCGACGTGGTGCGGGCCACCGAGCGGTCGATGCGGCAGTGGGGCGCCCGCGACCAGGTCGACGCCTCCGCCGTCGAGGTGCACCACGCGGACCAGTTCCGTCGCTTCCTGCTGGTCTTCCAGCACCTCATGACGACGGTGATCGACGAGATCGACGCGATTCCCTCGCTCACCGACCCGATGACGGCCGACCCGAAGTTCCTCCCCTGGATCGCGAGCTGGGTCAGCTTCGAGCTCGACGAGTCCCTGCCGTTGCACCAGCAGCGGGAGCTGGTTCGCCGCTCGATCCGGCTGTACCGCACCCGGGGCACCCGGGTGGGGGTCGAGGAGATGATCCGGGTGCTGACCAGCGCCCCGGTGCGGGTGGCCGAGCGCCAGAAGCCGCAGCCGCTGGTGGTCGGGGCGCTCACCCTGGCCGGCGGGCGCGACCCGGTGGAGCGCTACCACCGCGGCGAGCCCCCCGCCCACTACGTCGTGGAGCCCGACCGGGCCGCCACCTCCTTCTTCAAGCTGATCCTCGAGGACCGCGACGCCTTCCGGCGGCGCTTCGGCGAGCGCGCCCCCGCGGTGCTGCGGCGCATCAGCCAGATCGTCACCAACGAGCGTCCGGCCCACGTCACGTTCACCATCGAGTTCGACGACAAGGTCCAAGGCCCATGAAAGACGACATGCTCCTCCGCCGCCTCCACCCCTTCGAGGGCCTCGCCCTCACGGCCCGGGACCTGCTCGACGAGCAGACCTACCAGCGCAAGAACCTCCACCGGCACAACCTCTACCTGCACGGCTACGGCATCGTGCAGGGCCTGCAGGTCGAGCTCCAGCAGAAGAAGAAGCACTACGTCGCGATCATCCAGGCGGGCTACGGGATCACCCGCATGGGCCAGGGCGTGCTGCTCAGCGAGGCCGTCGCCGTCAACCTCGAGGTGCCCAAGAAGGACGGCGAGTACATGCTCTGGCTGTTCCACGTCGAGGCCCCCGACGAGACGGACATGCGGCCGGTCTTCGACACGAACGAGAAGAAGGCCGCCCGCATTCGCGAGAGCTGCGCGCCGCGCCTGCACCCCATCGACCAGGACCAGCCCGACGCCGTGGCGCTCTGCCGCATCAACGTGCGCCTCGGGCGCATGGTGCAGGTGCTCCTGCCGGTGCCCCGGGCCGGCCGCCAGGCGCGCGCCGCCGAGAGCTACCTCAAGCCCCGGGTGGTGGAGTTCATCCGCATCAACAAGAAGGTCCTCACCAACCTGTTCCGCACGGCTCTGCTCAGCGAGCTGGACCTCGGCGCCCTGGGCTTCTACTCCGCCCTGGTGAGCGCCGAGTTCCTCCTCATCGAGGAGGGCACCTCGGACCGGGTGCTCTACCGCACGGCGGGGTCGCTCATCACCTACGCCCACGACTTCTACAACCCCCTGCCGCGCACCATCGACCGCGTGGAGCGCTTCAAGCAGTTCGTGCGCCGGGTCAACGCCGAGGTGCCCGCCCCCGACCAGGGAGACGAGGTCTGGCTCAAGTGGTTCGACAAGTTCGAGCGCCTGCTGCAGCCGCTCAACAAGATCAGCGACGAGCTCGAGAAGACCGTCGAGGCCCAGCGCTGACCGGAGCGGGTTGAACCATGTCCGTGACCGCCGCCGGATTCGACGCCCAGCAGACCGTCACGGTCCGGGTGCAGGTCATCGACATGAAGTCCTTCACCCTCGATCTCCGGGTGCCCACGTACCTGCCGGCGCGCGACCTCACCCAGCGCATCGCCCGGGACGCCGGGCTGGACGCCTACTGGGACGACGGCCGGCGGCGGCTCTACTGGCTGCGGGCGCGGGGCCGGCTGCTCAACGACGACGAGAAGCTCCAGGACATCGGCGTCGTCGACGGCGAGCTGGTCTACCTGCTCCCCGAGCCGCCGGCGGGAAGCGGGGTGCTCGAGCAGAAGCCCGACTATCCGCCCAACAAGGGCTACCTCGGCAAGGGCACGGTGCCCCTGCTCGCGAGCATCGGCTTCGTGTTCCTGTGGGCGGTGGCCTGGGGCGGGGCGTTGCTGGTGCAGCGCACGGCCACCACGGTGATGCTGCCGGGCCTCGGTCTCGGCTTCCTGTGCATCTCGCTGTCCCGGCACATGTGGGGCGGCGAGGGCAACCGGCCGCGGGTGGCGGTGACGGGCATCGTCTTCTTCCTGCTCGTCTTCGTGACCGTCTTCCTGCCCTCGGTCATCGTCGGCGAGAAGGCCGGGGTGGTCTACTCCGAGAGCGTCAGCGGCTTCATCATGGGCCTCATCGGCATCTTCGTCGGCTGGCTGGCCTGGTGGGGCGCCGTCGAGCCGCTGCCGGCCGTCGCCGCCGAGGAGAAGGTCGAGGAGGCCGCCGTCGTCTCGGTGAAGTGCGGCATTTGCGGGGGCGACGTGGCCCCCGAGGTCCGCACCGAGTGCCCCTACCGCTGCGGGCGCTTCTTCCACACCGGCTGCTACCAGGCCCGGGTGAGCGTCTACCGGGGCGACCCGCGCTTCTGTGCCGTGTGCAACGCCCGGGTGGGCTGAAAACCTACAGGCCGAGCAGGTTCTCGACCTTGCGGCTGATGGAGCTCTCCAGGCCCGAGCCGGAGTAGGCGCGCACGAGCGTCATGTCCTGGTCGAGCAGGATCATGAAGGGGATGTAGCCCTCGTTGACGCCGGAGTTGTACAGCTCGAGGTAGGCGTCGTTGGGCTCGGTGTCGTTGCCGGCCATCACGACGGGGAACTCGAGGTCGTACTGCTCGGCCCAGCCCTGGATGAAGGTCTCGGAGACGTTGCCGGTTCCGAAGTTGTTGTCGATGATGGCGTGGATGATGAGGAAGCCGTCCTCGCGGTACTCCTCCCACCACTCCTCGGCGCCCTCGGCCACGTCCCGGCAGGGGCCGCACCAGCCGGCCGAGAAATCGATGAGGATGACGTAGCCGTAGAACTGGTAGAGGTGGATCTCCTGCTCGAACTGGTCGGTGGCGGTGAAGTCGGGGAAGACCTCGTCGGTGTCCCAGGCGGTGCCGGCCACGCCGGCGGCCTCGGCCTCGGCGGAGAAGTCGGGCCAGCGGCCGCTGCCGTAGTCCCAGCTGAAGCGGTTGAGGGGATCGGTGCCGAGGTCGACCTCCTCGCCGTCGGACCAGCCGTCGCCGTCGGTGTCGGCGAGGGTGGGGTCGGTGCCCAGCTCCGACTCGGTGTTCAGGTCGAGGCCGTCGCCGTCCTCGTCGACGAGGCCCGGGTCGATGAACCCGCCGGTGTCGCCGGCCTTGTCGGTGCAGGCGGCGAGGGGGAGGGCGACGAGGAGGGAGGCGAGGTGGAAGGGACGCATGACGTTTTCCCGCTGGGCTGGAAGGTGTGGCCAGTCTAATCGTGCCGCGACGGCGCGTCACCGGTGGGTGACGGCGTGTCGAGGGCCTCCCGCAGCCAGCCGTCCAGGCGCTCGGGGGTCTCGGAAGCCGCGCGCAGCTCGGCCAGGCGCGCCTTGAGCAGGTTCTCGGCGGCGGCGGTACCCGCCTCCCGGGCCCGCAGCAGGGCCGCGGCCAGCCCCCGCACCGCGGCCTCCTCCCCGGCGAGGTGTCGGTCGGCCTCGGCGGCGGCGATGGCGGCCTGGGCGAAGCCGAGCCAGTTGTGCCGGCGCGTCGCGATCGCCGCCAGGCGCGCGGCCAGGTCCCGGGCGGCCGGCCAGTCGCGGCGGTCGAGGTGCAGGGCGAGGAGCACGCTCCCCTCGGCGAGCAGGGTGAGCCCGTCGTCGAGGTCCTCGGCCAGCTCGACGGCGCGGGCCAGGCGGGGGAGGGCCTCGTCGAGGAGCCCGGTGGCGACGAGGAGGTTGCCGTGCAAGGCCGCCGCGAGGGCGGCGGCGACGGCATCCTCGTGCGCCTCGGCCAGGGCCAGCGCCCGGTCCAGGGCGGCGCGGGCGCGCGCCACGTCGCCGCCCTCCTGGTGCATGTCGGCCAACTCGAGGAGCGCGCGAAAGCGCTCGTGGTCCTCGGCGGGCGCGCGCAGCAGGGCCAGGGCGGCCTCGAGGTGGGCGCGGCGCTCCTCGGGGCGGGCGGCGGCGGCGGCGAGGTGCCAGGCGGCCGGCGCGGTCTCCTCTCCGTCGTCCACCGCGTCGAGGAGGCGGCGGGCGGCGGAGAGGCGCCCCTCGGCGGCCAGCGCCCGGCAGGTGAGCAGCGCCAGCCGCGTGGCCT
>WGAH01000542.1 GCA_015489145.1 Deltaproteobacteria bacterium | reverse complement strand
GGGCGCCGCGGGGCGGCCGCCATCGAGTTCGCGCTCGTGATGCCGGTCTTCTTGCTGATCTTCGCGGCGGTGGTGGACTTCGGCTGGCTGTTCTACGAGCGCACCGTGCTCGATGCGGCGACGACGCGCGGGTGCCGGGCCGGGGCGCTCGTCGACCCCGGGGAGGACGAGGCGGATCTCGACGCGGTGCGAACCCGCGCCCAGGAGGTGATGGAGGAGACCCTCCTCAACGTGGGGGGCATCACCTGTGGCGGCGACGAGGACTGCTCGGTGTCGGTCAGCACCTTCGGCAGCATGCCGGGGCGGAGCATGGAGTGCGTGGTGGACCGGCGATTCGTCCCCATCCTCGGCCTGGTGCTCGACCCCTTCGTCATGGAGTCGACCATGGTGGTGCGACTGGAGTGGCAGCGAAAATGAGGCGCAGGAACGGACGTCGGGGGGTGGTGGCGGTCGAGGCGGCCCTCGTGCTGCCGGCGATTCTCGTGGTCCTCATGGCGATCATCGACCTGTCGATGTTCATGCAGCGTTGGCGCATCGTCCAGCGGGCGGCCCGGGATGGCTGCCGGGTGGGTTCGGTCACCATCGAGGGTGCCGACGCGACGGGAGACGAGATCGAGGCCGCCGCCATCGAGCAGGCCGAGACCATGCTCTCCGCCGCCGGGATGCCCTGCGCGGGGGACTGCACGGTGGAGGCCGACTGGGAGCTCGCCGATGACGGCTACCACTACCTCACGGTGACGGTGTCGTGGCCCTGGTCCTCGTGGACGGGGTTCTTCCCGCGACTGGGCTCGGAGGTGACGGGGCGGTTCACCATGCTCACCCAGCAGCAGTAGGCCGCCGCGGGGAGGGTCGGCGCCGGGCGGTTAGGCGGAGGCGATGGACCTGCCCGCGCCGATGGTCGAGGGGACGCTCGTGCGCCGCGAGAAGCGGTTCCTCGCCCACGTGCGCCTCGACGACGGCCGCGAGGTGATCGCCCACTGCCCGAACCCCGGGCGCATGACGAGCTGCGGGTCGCCGGGCGACCGGGTGTGGCTGTCGCCGGCGCGCAACCCCCGCCGCAAGCTCGCCTGGACCTGGGAGGTGGCGCTGCCGGGGGGCGTGGCGGTGCTGGTCAACACGCAGCACGCCAACCGCCTCGTCCGGGAGGCCGTCGAGGCCGGGCGAATCCCCGAGCTGGCCGGCTACGCCTCCGTCCGCGCCGAGGTGCGCGCCGGCGGCAGCCGCTTCGACCTGCTCCTGGAGGACCCGGCCCGGCCGCCCTGCTGGGTCGAGGTCAAGAGCGTCACCCTGCGCCTCGCCCCGGGGGTCGGCGCCTTCCCCGACGCCGTGACCGCCCGGGGACGCCGGCACGTCGAGGAGCTGGCCGAGCGGGCCCGCGCCGGCGACCGGGCGGTGCTGTTCTGGTGCGTCGGGCGCGGCGACGTGGAGGTGGTGCGCCCGGCCGACGAGGTCGACCCGGCCTGGGGCGCGGCCCTGCGCGCCGCCGTGGCCGACGGCGTCGAGGTCCTCGCCTGGCGGGCGCGGGTGGACCGCGAGCGCGCCGTCCTCGACCGCCCCCTCCCCGTCCGCCTCGACCCGCCCGCCTCCGGCCCGTAGGCGCGGCGCCGAGAAGGACCGCCGGCCGGCCGCCGGCATGCTCGCGGGCGCGGCGTCCCGTCGCCATCCGGCCGCGGCTACCGTCCGAGGCAGCGCGCCCAGGCCACCTCCGACCGGGCCAGCGCCGCCGCCGCCGCCGCGTCCGCCTCGCTTCCCGGCACCGCCGCCGCCACCGCCTCCCGCGCCTCCCGCGCCGCCGCCAGGGCCTCGTCCGGGCGCTGGGCCGTCCGGTGGGCCGCCCTTCGCACCCGGCTGGGCAGGGGCCCCGAGTCCGGGCCGGGCAGGGCCCCGGCCACCGCCTCCCAGGCTTCGCGGGCGGCGTCCCGGGCCCGGGCGCAGCGCAGGGCGGCGATGGGCGGGAGCGCGGGGCCCGACCCGTCGAGGACCATCCCCTCGGGGAGCCTCGCGGCGGGCCAGCGCGCCGGGTCGGCGAGCGCCTCGGGGTCGGCCCGCCGGCCGTGGCGCCCGCAGGCGCGCTTCGCGAAGGCACCGTCCGCGCCGAGCTCATGGCGGAGGGCGGCCGCTTCGTCCCCGGGCAGGCCGTGATCCTCGGCGGCGGCGATCACGTCCAGCGCGCGGGACCGGAAGCCACGGCGGGCCAGCTCGCGGGCGAAGGCGACCTGGGCGCCCACCGCCCCGGGCGCCCGGCGGAACAGGGTGGCGGCCCGGCGGTCGAGCTCGGCCGTCTCGGGGGGCGCGTCGGGGAATCGCGGGTTCGCCAGCACCCACTCCTCGCCGCAGCCGTCCGCCGCCCGCCAGCCGTCGGCGAGCAGGCGCCCGCGCCAGCGGGCCCACACCGCGCTGTCGGTGCGGATCACCAGGCGGGCGGCGCGCTCCGACAGCCAGGCCCACCGGGCGTCCTCGTCCTCGCCGTGTCGCCCGATCATCACCGGGTGGACGAGGCCGAGCAGGTCGAGGACCGGGCCGTCGCGCACGAAGCCGAGGAGGCCGATGTCGGTGGTGCCGACGGCCTGCTCGTCGGGCAGCCAGGCGAGGCTCCAGCCCACGGCGAAGGCGTCTCCCCCCTGCCAGGCCCGGGGGAGGGGAAGGGGCCAGGCGCGCGCCTTCCAGGT